>NZ_AKZI01000020.1 GCF_000293785.1 Rhodovulum sp. PH10
TCACAACCGATTCCCGAGACTCAACAACTTCTCGGATCGGCTCTTAGGGCGGCCGACGCCGCGGCCGACGATGCACGCAGTGATTACGGAAAGGCCTCGATCGCGGCCGAGCCGACGGGCGCCGGGCGGATCAGCCGCCGGCGCGCCGCGAAACGTTCGCAGGCACCAGCGCGGTGCGGGCGCTCGGGCCGAACGACGGCGGCTCGATCGAGGCGCCGACGCCGATGCCGCCCACCGGACGGCTCGGGCTGCGCACCCGTGCCGGCGGCGTCGTTCCGCGCCGACCGGCCCGGCCGCCGCCGGGCGGCTCGGGATCGTGGTCGGGGCTTTGCGGCACCAGCTCGACCACGGTGGCCTCGGCGGCCGGCGCCGGCGTCCGTCCCGCACCGTTGCCGCGCGAGGCGCGGCGCGAGCCGTTGCGGCGCGGATCGAGACGGCGGAACCAGACGCGCGACTTCAGGCCCCAGCGCCACAGCGGCACCACCGACATCGGCAGCACCAGAAACCAGTGCTCGAGGATCGCCAGCCCCATCAGGGTGGCGACGAAGGTGAGGCCGGCCGCCTGGTGCGGATCGGTGGCGGAGAGCCGCGACGCCTCCATCACCAGCGCGGTGGCGACCACGGTCGAGGCCGTCACCGTCCACGGAAACAGCCAGTTCATCGGCCGCTTGCGGAAGAAGCCCTTCATGTAGGCGAGGTGCTCGGGCAGGAACTCTTCCGTCAGGTTCGGCACGCCGAGGAAGATGTTGAGCTTGGTCGAGAGCCGCATCGCCCAGAGAATCAGGAAGGTCCAGGTGCCGATCTGGTTCGGCTCGCCCCAGGTCATCGCGGTGACCAGCACGGCGGAGGCGACGATTCCGAGCTCGTGATAGAGGATCGTCTGCACCGCGTGCAGGAAGTGGCGAAAGCCCTTGCAGCCGGGCGGGCACGGCTCGGTGCGGGGACCGGTCACGTAGCCCATCAGGAACGTGATCTCGTTGAGCCCCCACACCAAGAGCCCGCAGGTGAAGGTGCAGTAGGCGCCGAACACCGTCATGTCGCGGCTCGACGCCGACAGGCCCCACAGCGCGAAGACGTACAGCACCGCCCAGCCGGCCACGCTGAACGGGTAGGTCTTTCGCGGGAGCCCGTCGAGAAACAGGATCGCCCCGGTCGAGAACCACCAGAGGAACAGCGTGTAGAGGATCGGGATGCCGTAGTCGGTCACGCGGACGATCCTCCGATCACCAGGCGGGCGCGAGGCCGACGCGCGCCGGCAGCGCGTTCGGCTTGGTCGGCAACAGATAGAGACGCAGGAAGGTGTAGGCCGCCGACGCCGACAGCCGGGCCCGGGCGAGCCGGCCGCCGATCCCGCCGCGCGCGCGCGCCGCGGCACTCGCCTCGGCGATCCGCCACAGCCGCTCGAGCCCGGCAAGGAAGGCCGGGTTGCCGAGATCGAGCGACAGCGGAAACACCTGGTGCGAGATCGTCGTGGTTTTCCGGAAAACCTCGAGGTCGTAGGTGGTCGGGTCGATGCCGATGCCCTCGAAGAAGGCGGGCCGCATGTGGTCGCGCACATACATCGTGGCAAAGACCGCGAGCAGGAAGAAGCGGATCCACAGCCGGTTGACGCCGGACAGGAGTTTTGGATCGGCGCGCATCAGAAGCGCGAACGCCTCGCCGTGGCGGAACTCGTCGTTGCACCACTTCTCGAACCAATCGAAGATCGGGTGGAAGCGACGGTCCGGGTGCTGCTCGAGCCAGCGATAGATGGTGATGTAGCGGGCATAGCCGATCTTCTCCGACAGATAGGTCGCGTAGAAGATGAATTTCGGCCGGAAATAAGTGTAGGTCTTCGCCTTCGTGAGAAAGCCGAGATCGACCCCGATGCGAAAATCCTCGAGGGCCTTGTTGATGAAGCCGGCGTGGCGCGCCTCGTCGCGGCTCATATGGGTGAACAGCTCGCGGATGTCCGGGTTCTTGATGCGCTTCTTGATCTCGGCATAGAGCACGCAGCCGGAAAACTCGGCGGTGAGCGAGGAGACCAGAAAGTCGACGAACTCGCTGCGCAAGGGCTCGGGCAGCGCGTCGAGGTCCGCCGGCCAGTCCTCGCCACGGACGAAGTGCCCCTTGTTGTGATCGGCGCGCAGCTCGGCCAGCATGGCGTCCCATTCGGCCCGCACGGCGCCGACGTCGATGCGGTCCATCGCCGCGTGGTCGGTGGTGTAGAAGCGCGGGCTGAGGATGGTGTCCTGGCGCGCGCTCTCGGTGGTGCGGTTGGGCTCGCCCGCGCCGCCCGGCGCACTGCCGCGGGAAGCGGTGGCACGTTGCTCGGTGGTTCGGATCGGTCCTGCGCCGCCTTCGATCGGAATCATCGCATCCTCCCGGGGGAAAAGCCGACCTCGTACAGCTCGGTCAGCTCGAAGGTGCCGGCGAGGCGCGCGAGCAGGCGCTCCAGCCGGCCCGCCAGGACGACGGTGGCGCGACTGTGGACGATGGTGCTCTCGCCGAAGGCGACCGAGCGCGGCGCGTCGTGGACGATCACCTCGTCGCCGGGCTCGACCTCGATTCCCTGAAGGGTCACGTGAGCATGCAGGCTCTCGGCCGTCTGCTCGATCTCGATGGTGCACGGGACCTCGACGACACGGCGGCCGCGCCGCCAGAAGTCCGCCAAGAGTGCGGTCATGGCGTCGCCGTCCGCGGCGGCAGCAGACGGGCGAACGCCTCGGCATTGGTGTGCCCGAACGCGGTCAGCTCGGTGGCGCGCCGGGTCATCAAGTCCTCGAGCGACAGCCGTCCGTCCGACCACAGCGTCAGGCGGAAGGGGGGCGACGGGCCGGTCGCGGCCGGGGCGGGGCCGGTGACGCCGGCCGCGCCGGCCTCCAGCTTGTGATCGCGGGCAAAACCGCGCAGCGCGGCGCGCAGAAAGCCGTTGCTGCCGGGCGGCAGCACGGTGACGAGCGTCGCCTCGTCGGCATCGAACACGGCGACGGCGCCGTCGGCCTGGTCCTCGAAGCGCAGATTGCGGGTGGAGACGACGGTCGCGTTCTCCACCGCGCCGGCGTCCGGGCCGGCGGCGGCGTTCTGCATGGCGCCGCGGTCGGGCTGCAGGAAGACGGCGGCGAACAGCGACAGTGCGACCAGCGCGCCGGCGCCGTACAGCGGCCCGCGCGGAAACGGGCGGCCCACCATCTTGGGCTTGGTGCCGGACGTCTCGGTGTCGCGCATGATCGCCTCCGTTCCTCGCCGGCCGTCGGTGCTCCCGGCGGCCTTTTTCTTCTGGTTGCGACCGCTCGCGTCGACCGCGTCTCGTCACGACCGCGGCTCGGTGCGGCGGCGCCTCTTTGCGGCGGCGTCTGCGAGACACCGTCACCGCCTCGCGGACTTTCCCGCCGGCCGGCGGCCCGGACGGGTCGTCCCCGGGTCCTCGCACGAACCCGACACGGCACCCGGCTCGAGAAGCCCGGCTCGAGAAGCCCGGCTCGAGAAGCCCGGCGACGAGCCCGCACCAGAACTCCGGGCCAAACGCCGGCGAGACATCCCGCGGTCTGGCCGATGCCGTGGCCGATGCCCATCGGGGCCGGATCGGGCGCGGACTCTGGCCTGAACCCGGGCGCGGCGCGGGCCTTCCCGAGCACCCTGCGGGCGCCGGGTGAGGCTGCGGCCTCGCGAGGCCGCGGCGTCGTGTCTCCAACTCCGGGCGATCGCTCGTCCGGCCGGTTCCGTTACGTCCCCGCGAGCACGGCCGGGCGGCCGGATCACGATGGGCGGGTGTTTTCTTTCGCGGGGCGAACCCCGCCAAGTCTTCGCGGGGCGAGCCCCGCCTGGTCCTCGCGGGGCGAACCCCGCATCCATCGGCGGGTCGGGCAAAAAACGTCCGAGACCGCCGACGCCGCGATCGTCAGGCCGTGGCGCCGGCAGCGCGCGGCTGCCCTCGCCCGTCCGTCGTCGCCTCGGCCGAAGCCGAGGAAGAGGTCCGCTCGGCGGCCGGGGCGGTCGCCCCCGCGCCGCTGTCGGCGGCGGTCGCGCCGTCGGTGCCCGACGCCTCCTCCGACTCGAGGAAGCGCTTCAGCGCGTCCGACAAGATCCCCGCCACCGTCATCGGGTCGACGATGCCGCGGAGCATCGGCTCCGGCCGCTTCACCCGCCACGGCCGCGCGTGCGGCCACAGCACCAGATAGGCGACCTTGTCCTTGCCGACGAGCGAGACCGGGATGTCCCCGGTCCCGTCGCCGTAGGTCTTCACGGCGGCGGACCCGATCCGCTTGAACGGCAGGTTCAAGGTCATCGGGAAGGCGACGCCGTACTGGATCACCAGCCGGCGGCTGGTGATCGTGTAGGTGGTGGTCCGCTTCACGAGCCACGCGAACAGCCCCAGGATGCCGAGCACGGCGAGAGCGAGCGGCAGCACCCACAGGAGCGACACCAGCGTCGCCAGCGCCGACGCGGTCTCGTTCCAGGCCACCACCCCGCGCCAGACCAGCATCGCGACGAAATATGCCGCGACCGGCCTGACGTGGAACACGCGCACCGCCACCGGCCATGCGCGCGGCTTGCCGCGCCAGAGGATCGTCTCGCCGGGCGGCAGAGGCTCCGGCAGTCGGGTCACCCGGGGCGCTCGCGTTTTCGTCACAGCAGCGGCTCCGCCCGGGTCTTGGTGGCGTACATGCGACCGCCGCCGAAATAGCCGGAGATGCGGTCTTCCTCGCGGACGGTGATCTCGTTCGCGCTCTTGATGCCCGGGATGCCGGCGAAGTAGCTGCTCGGCAGGGCGTCGACCTTGACCTCCTTGCGGGCGGTCACGATGTCGGCGAACAGCATCGGCACCAGCACGGTGCGGCCGCCCTTGCCGCCGAGCGCCACCTCGATGTAGCGGACGATCGGCTCGGTGCGGTCGACCCACAGGTCGGTGACGGTGCCGACCGCGACGTCGTCGGCGCCGACCACGGTCATGCCGCGCGGATCCGGGTCGTTCGGCTCGATCCAGTGGTCGGTGGCGACCCGCAGCGGGACGATCTTGAGCTCGCCCGAGAAGGTCATGTCGGGCTCGTCGGCGCGCATCGCGTAGGAGGCCGGGCCGACGCCGTCCTTCATCGGATCGCCGGTCGGGACGAACGGCGAGCCGAGCGACGGGGTCGAGCGCTTCACCGCGATGTCACGGCCCTCGTCGTTGCCGGGCGGGGCGGTGTAGGTCTCGCCGTTGCGCAGCTGGAAGGTCTTCGGCGACGGCGGGTTCGGGAACGACTCCATGGGCACGATGCGGCCGTCGGCCGTCTCGCTGAGCAGCGGGTAGCCCTCGCGCTTGTCCTCCATGCGGAGATAGATGATCAGCCCGGCGAAGAACAGCCAGAAGGCGTACAAAACCATCTGCGCGACGTCGACGTAGTTGGTCAAACCGCCGATTGTTTGCATGAAACCAGCTCCTTTCGAAATGGCTAGCCGGGAAACTCGGCCAGGCCGAACTTGATGGACGACTGCTTCCGGGCTTCCTTCGCCGCCCGCACGAGCGGCCCGATCGCAGCCAGAGTGACGAACAGCAGCACGATCTCGATCACGTAGACCACGTCGTAGGCGGTGGCGACGTCGGACAGTGCCGAGCCGAACGCGCCTTGCGACGTCAGTCCCGAGAAGAGATCGCGGACCGCGCCGCCGAAGGCGATGGCGATGCCCGCGGCGGTCGCTTGCACGGCCCCCCAGGCGCCGAGGGCGAGACCGCTCTCGCCTTCGCGCGCCAGAGCCATCGCGGCCGTGAGAGTGCAGACGGCGAACAGGCCGCTGCCGAAGCCGATCAATGCCGTGCCGATCCGGAACACGGACGGGGAATCGACCGGCGAGGAGATCACCACCGCGGCGAACGCCACGATGCCGACGATCAGGCCGTATGCGGCGATCTTGTGCGGATCGCTGCCGCGCCCGACCCGCCGCGCGGCGAACCAGTAGCCGACCAGGCTGCCGGCCGACATCAGCGCGGTGAGCGCGGTGGTCGCCCCGACGCTGAGGCCGAGCACCTGGCCGCCGTACGGCTCGAGCAGGATGTCCTGCATGCTGAAGGCGGCGGTGCCGCAGCCGATCACCACCAGGAGCCGCGCCGCGCGCCCGCCCTCGGCGAACTTGCGCCACGACTCGCGGAACGACGGCGACGGCTCGTTCGACGGCATCCGGTCGCGGTTGCGCGCCTCCTGCTTCCACAGCGCGACGCTGTTGAGGATCATGGTGGCGAGCGCCGCGCCCTGGATCATCTCGATCAGCCGGCCCTCGGAGAACTCCTGCAGGAGCTGGCCGTAGAGCAGCGACGAGCCGACCATGCCGACCAGCAGCATGACGTACATGAAGGCGACCACGCGCGGACGCTTGTCCTCGGGGGCGAGGTCGGTGGCGAGCGCGAGGCCCGCGGTCTGGGTGGTGTGCAGGCCGGCGCCGACCAGCAGGAAGGCGAGCGCGGCGCCCGCCTCGCCGACCCAGGCGGGGCCGTGGAAGTTGCCGGTCATCACCATCAGCGCGAACGGCATGATGGAGAAGCCGCCGAACTGCAGCATGGTGCCGTACCAGATATAGGGCACCCGCCGCCAGCCGAGCGCCGAGCGGCGCGTGTCGGACTTGAAGCCGATCAGCGCGCGGAACGGCGCGAACAGGAGCGGCAGCGACACCATCAGCGCGACGATCCAGCTCGGCACGCCGAGCTCGACGATCATCACCCGGTTGAGCGTGCCGTTGAGCAGCACCATCGCCAGACCGACCGAGATCTGGAACAGCGACAGCCGGAACAGGCGGCCCCAGGGGAGATCCTTGGTCGCGACGTCGGCGAACGGCAGATATTGCGGCCCGAGCTGCGCCAGCACGTCGATGAAGCCGGGCTTGCGGCGCTTCTTCTGCGGCTGCGTCGTCATTGCGGAACGACCTCCAGAGCCTGGGACGTGTAGAACCCGACCGCGATCCGTCGCGTCCGCCCGGTGCGCCACTGCGAAAGCTCGGGCTGCGCCGTGATCAGCTCGGCGAGCCGCGCCGCCCGCACCGGCTCGATCGCCGGCGCGCGGTCGCTGCGCGGGAAGAAGCCGCCGACGAAATGCATCAGCGCCAGCGCCGGCGTGCGCGGGGCGAAGGTGAACACCATCGAGCGCTCGGTGCGGGCGACGAGGCCCGCGATCGCGCGCGCCGCGTCCTCCGCCCGGTAGTGGATCAGCGAGTCCATCGCCACCACGTGGTCGAACCGGCCGAAATCGGGCGACAGCATGTCGCCGGCGACGAAGGTGACGCGGCCGGCGAGGTTTTCGGGGATGCGCTGGCGGGCGAGGTCGAGCAGCGTCGGCGACAGGTCGACCGCCACCACCTCGGCGCCGCGCCGCGCCGCCTCGATCGACAGCATGCCCGGCCCGCAGCCGGCATCGAGGATGCGGCGTCCCGAAAGATCCGCCGGCAGCCACGACAAAAGGGTCGCGCGCATCTCGTCGCGACCCTTGCGCACGGTCGCGCGAATGCCGGACACCGGCGCATCCGAGGTCAGCCGCGCCCAGGCGTCGGCCGCCGTCCGATCGAAATAGGCTTCGATCTCGCCGCGCCGCTCCTGGTAGGTCCCGCTCTGCATCAGTCGTATCCCAACAGGTCGAAGATCTCCCGATCCTTCAGAGGCGTCGGGGTGAGCGGATCGACCCCCGCCCACAGTTTTTCGGCGAGCTGCAGATACTCGTTCTGGACCGCCTCGACCTCGGGAGACGGGTCCATCTCGAACAGCGTCGCCTTCTTCAGCCGGCTGCGGCGCACCACGTCGAGGTCGCGCACGTGGGCGAGCGTCTTCAGCCCGGTGCGGGCGCAGAACCGGTCGATCTCGTCGGTCGCGGCGGAGCGGTTGGCGATCACGCCACCGACCCGCACCTTGTAGTTCTTCGCCTTGGCCTGAATGGCGGCGGCAATCCGGTTCATCGCAAAAATCGAATCGAAATCGTTGGCGGTGACGATCAGCGCGCGGTCGGCATGTTGCAAGGGTGCCGCGAAGCCGCCGCACACCACGTCGCCGAGCACATCGAACACCACCACGTCGGTGTCGTCGAGCAGATGATGCTCTTTCAACAGCTTCACCGTCTGGCCGACCACGTAGCCGCCGCAGCCGGTGCCGGCCGGCGGACCGCCCGCCTCGACGCACATCACGCCGTTGGTGCCCTCGTAGACGAAGTCCTCGATGCGCAGCTCCTCGGAGTGGAAGTTCACCGATTCGAGCACGTCGATGACGGTCGGCATCAGGCACTTGGTCAGCGTGAAGGTCGAGTCGTGCTTGGGATCGCAGCCGATCTGCAGCACCCGCTTGCCGAGCTTGGAGAAGGCGACCGACAGGTTCGACGAGGTGGTCGACTTCCCGATCCCGCCCTTGCCGTACACCGCGAACACCTTTGCCGTGTCGATCGCGTCGCGCGGGTCGAGCTTGACCTGCACGCTGCCCTCGCCGTCCTCGTGGGCACGGCAGGGAGCGCAGGCCTCGTCCTGCACGGGCTGTCCGGCGAGGTCCGACGGTCGCGGGATCACGGTCATGCGGCGGCTCCTTGATCGACGCCCTCCAGGCGATCTTCCAGCTCTTCACCGGCCCGGCGCAAGGCTTCGAGCGTCGCCTCGTCCGGTGTCCAGTATTTTCGTTCGTGGGCTTCGAGCAGGCGGTGCGCCACCTTGGCGGAGGCGACCGGATTGAGGGCGGCGAGGCGACGACGCATCGTCTCGTCGAGCATGAAGGTTTGGGTGAGCTGCTCGTACACCCAGGGCGCCACCTGGCCGGTCGTCGCCGACCAGCCGAGCGTGTTGGTGACCTGCGCCTCGATGTTGCGCACGCCTTCGTAGCCGTGGGCGAGCAGCGCCTCGTACCATTTCGGGTTCAGCGCGCGGGTGTGCGTCTCGAGCGCGACCTGCTCGGCGAGCGTCCGGACGGTGCCGTCGCCGCGCGTCTGGTCACCGATATAGACCGACGCCGTGGTGCCGCGGGCGCGCTGCACGGCGCGCGTGATGCCGCCGAGCGTGTCGAAATAGTGGTCGATGGTGGTGACGCCGAGCTCGACCGAATCGAGGTTCTGATAGGTGAGGTCGACGCTCGCCAGCACGTGGTTGAGCACCGCGTCCTGCCGCGCCGGGCGGCCGTCGACGCCGTAGGCGAAGCCCTTGCGGCGGACATAGGCCTCGGCCAGCTCGTCCTCGTCGTTCCAGCCGCCGGCATCGATCAGCTGGTTGACGTTGGAGCCATAGGCGCCGTCGGCATTGGAGAACACCCGCAGCGCCGCCTGGGCGACGTCGCCGCCGTTCGCCGCGACGAAGGCGAGCGCGTGCTTGCGGATGAAGTTCTGCTCGACCGGCTCCTCGGCGCTCGCCGCCAGCAGCGCGGCCTCGGCAAGGAGCTTCGTCTGCAACGGCAGGAGATCGCGAAAGATGCCGGACAGCGTCATGATCACGTCGACGCGCGGCCGCCCGAGCTTTTCCAGCGGCACCAGCTGCGCGCCGGCGACCCGGCCGTAGGAATCGTGGCGCGGCTCGGCGCCCATCAGCCACAGCGCCTGGGCGATCGGCCCGCCCTCGGTCTTGAGATTGTCGGTGCCCCACAGCACCAGCGCGATGGTCTCCGGCACGCCGTGGCCGTCGGCGGCATAGCGCGCGAGCAGGCGGTCGGCCTGGCGCGCGCCGTCCTGGATCGCGAACGTGCTCGGGATGCGGAACGGGTCGAAGCCGTGCAGGTTGCGGCCCGTCGGCAGCACCTCGGTGGTGCGCATCAGGTCGCCGCCCGGCGCCGGCGGGATGTAACGCCCGTCGAGCGCCCGGACGATCGCCGGCAGCTCGAAATCCTCGGCGAGCAGCGCGTCGAGCTTTTCCCGCTCGCCCTTGTCGTCGACGCCGGCGGCATCGAGCATCTCGGATCGCTCGGGGGCGGTCGGCGGCGCGCCGACCACGTGCAGCCCGTGCGGGATCAACGTGTATTCGAGCTCGAGCACCTTGTTGGCGAGCGTCGCGATCTCGGCGTCCGCCGTCTCGCCCCAGACCGGCTCGGCCGGCGCGAGATTGACGGTCGCCGCCTGCGCCTGGATCAGCGCGGCGAGCGCCGCGCGGGTCTCCGCCTCGGTCTCCGGCTCCTGGGTGCGCCAGCGGTCGAGCGACGACTTCAGATCGAGCAGGCCGCGATAGAGGCCGGCATTGGTGATCGGCGGCGTCAGATAGCTGATCAGCGCGGCGCCCGAGCGGCGCTTCGCCAGCGTGCCTTCGGACGGATTGTTGGAGGCGTAGAGATAGAGGTTCGGCAGATCGGCGATCAGCCGATCCGGCCAGCACGCCTCCGACATGCCGGCCTGCTTGCCGGGCATGAATTCGAGCGCGCCGTGCATGCCGAAATGCAGCACCGCGTGCGCGCCGTAGTCCTCGCGGATCCAGCGATAGAACGCACAGAAGGCGTGGGTGGGCGAAAAACCGCGCTCGAACAAGAGCCGCATCGGGTCGCCCTCGTAGCCGAAGGCGGGCTGGACGCCGACGAAGACGTTGCCGAAATGCTCGCCGAGCACGAACAGGTGCCGGCCGTCGGTGAGCGCGCGGCCGGGCGCCGGGCCCCACTGCTTCTCGATCTCGGCGAGGTGCTTTTCACGGCGCACGTGCTCGTCCGCCGGAATCTTCGCCACCACATTGGCGTCGGTGCCGTGGCGCGAGGCGTTGCCGTGCAGGATGCGGTCGCGCAGCTCGTCGACGGTCTCGGGGACGTCGACCGTGTAGCCGGCCTCCTTCATCGCCTTCAGCGTGTTGTGCAGCGAGGCGAACACCGAGAGGAACGCGGCGGTGCCGATCGCGCCGGAGTTCGGCGGGAAGTTGAAGATGACGACGGCGATCTTGCGCTCGGCGCGCTTCGAGCGGCGCAGCGCGACCAGCTTCGCCACCCGGGCGGCCAGCGTGCCGGCGCGCTCCGGATGCGCAGTCATCTCGCGCTGGCCCTCCTCGGCGAGCGCCGAGCGGCCGCCGAAGGTCATCGGCCAGATCGCGCCGTCGAGCTCGGGGATCGCCACCATCATGGTGGCCTCGACCGGCAGAAGCCCGCGCGGATCGGCCTGCCACTGCTCGAGCGTCTGGAACTCGACCGGGTGGGCGGCGATATAGGGAACGTCGAGCGTCTTCAGAAGCTCGGTCGCGGCGTGCGCGTCGTTGTAGGCCGGGCCGCCGACCAGCGAGAAGCCGGTGAGCGAGACCACCGCGTCGACCGTCGGCTTGCCGTTCTTCATGAAGAACGCCTCGACCGCCGGGCGCGCGTCGAGCCCGCTCGCATAGGCCGGGATCACCTTGAGCCCCTTCGCCTCGAGCGCGGCGATCACCCCGTCGTAATGGGCGGAGTTTCCGGCCAGCACATAGGAGCGCATCACCAGCACGCCGACCGTGCCGGCCTCGCCCTTGCCGGGCAGCTCGGAGAGCTTCTCGGTGACGCGGTTCTTCAGCCGCGGATGATAGAGGCCGGTGTCGGGGAACTCGACCGGCGGCGCCGCCTCTACCGTGCCGCGCAAACTCTTGCGGGCGCCGTCGGCATAGCGGTTGACGAGGAGCCGCACCATGTTGGCGACGTTCTCGTCGGTGCCGGCGAGCCAGTATTGCAGCACGAGGAAATAGGCCCGCAGATCCTGCGCGGTGCCGGGGATGAAGCGCAGCAGCTTCGGCAGCTGGCGCAGCATCTTCATCTGCCCCTGGCCGCTCGAGCCGGAGCCGGAGGTCTTTCCGCGCAGCCGCTTCAGGAGGCCGAGCACGCCCATCGTCTCGCCCGACATGCTGAACTTGTGCATGTGGGTGAGCTTGACCACCTCGCCGGCCGACAGGATGCACACCATCGCGTCGCAGGCGTCGCGCCGCGCCTGCAGGGCGGGCAGCACCGGGCGGATGTGGTCGTCCATGAACAGCATGCTGACGACGACGATGTCGCCCGCCGCGATGTCGGCGACGCAGCGCTCGAGCTTCGCCTTGTCGGCGGCGAACTCGTCGGCCGAATGGATCACCAGCTCGAGCCCGGGAAGCTCGCCCTTCAGCATCGTCCGCGCCCGCGCGACGGAGCCGACGAGATGGCTGTCCATCGTCACGACGACGACGCGGATCGGTGTCCTGTCAGCGGCTGTAGTACGCTTTCGCATCATACAAGGTCTCGACGGTGATCAGGGAAACGCCGCGCTCCTGCGCGAAACGTTCCGTGTTGCGACGGGCTTTGCCACGCACGAAGAAGGGGATCCGATGAAGCTCCTTCTCGGCGTCGGCGGCCCACTGGATCGGGGTTGCCGTCTCCGATGCTCCGTTGCCGTTGGCCGTCGGCGGAGGGTCGGCGGTCGTTTCGTGGGGGTCCGGGGTTTTCGCAGCGACCGGGGTCGCCGGCGCGGCCGGAGCCGCAGCTCCGTTCGTGGTCGGCCCGTTCGTGATCGCCGCGTCGGCGCCCGCACCGTTCGCGCCGGCCGAGGCCGGCTCGCGCACCCCGGCATGGCCGAGATGGGAGGGCGCGGCGTCCGCGTGAAACTCGAAGTCCTCGCGGAACATCGTCACGAGATGCTCCTCGAGGCCCATCATCAGCGGGTGCACGAAGGTGTCGAAGATCACGTTGGCGCCCTCGAACCCCATCTGGGGCGAGTAGCGCGCCGGAAAGTCCTGCACGTGGACGGGCGCGGAGATCACCGCGCACGGCACGCCGAGCCGCTTGGCGACGTGCCGCTCCATCTGGGTGCCGAGCACCAGCTCGGGGCTCGACGCCGCGATCTTCTCCTCGACCTCGAGATAGTCGTCGGTGATCAAGGGCTCGACGCCGTAGGTCGCGGCGGCCGCGCGCACCTCGCGGGCGAACTCGCGCGAATAGGTGCCGAGCCCGACCACCTGGAAGCCGAGCTCCTCGGCGGCGATCCGGGCTGCGGCGAGCGCATGCGTCGCGTCGCCGAACACGAACACCCGCTTGCCGGTGAGATAGGTCGAGTCGACCGAGCGCGAATACCACGGCGCCCGGCAGTGCGGATCGTCGAGCGCGGGCGCCGGATCGACGCCGGCGAGTGCCGCCACCTCGGTCACGAACGCTTTCGTCGCGCCGACGCCGATCGGCACGGTCTTGGTGGCCTTCTGGCCGAAGGTGCGCTCGAGCCACTGCGCCGCCTGATAGGCGATCTCGGGATACAGCACGACGTTGAAGTCGGCCTCGCCGAGGCGCGCGATGTCGGCCGGCGTCGCCCCGAGGGGAGCGACGACGTTCACCGCGATGCCGAGCCGGTGGAGCAGACCGGTGACCTCGTGAACGTCGTCGCGATGCCGGAAGCCGAGCGCGGTCGGCCCGAGGAGATTGCAGCGCCGGGAGCCGGGCTCGCGCACCGGCCGCTTGGAGCCGGGCGGCGGCGCGTGGGGTCCCGCCAGGGTGCGGACCAGCCGGTAGAAGGTCTCGGCCGCTCCCCAGTTCTCCTTGCGCTGATACGCGGGCAGCTCGAGCGGCACCACCGGCACCGGCAGGTCGAGCGCCTTGGCGAGCCCGCCGGGATCGTCCTGGATCAGCTCGGCCGTGCAGGAGGCGCCGACCATCAGCGCCTGCGGGCGGAACCGCTCGTACGCCTCCTTGACGGAGGTCTTGAACAGCTCGGCGGTGTCGCCGCCGAGATCGCGCGCCTGGAAGGTCGTCCAGGTGACGGGCGGACGCTTGCCGGCCCGCTCGATCATGGTGAACAACAGGTCGGCATAGGTGTCGCCCTGCGGCGCGTGCACCACGTAGTGGACGCCCTCCATCGCGGCGGCGATGCGCATCGCGCCGACATGGGGAGGAGCCTCGTATGTCCACACCGTGAGCTGCATGTCAGGCCACCAGCCGGCTGCGGCGAAGGAGCGGGCGCGCGAACAGTTCTGCCAGGTCGGCCGCCTGCTCGAAGCCGTGAACGGGAGTGAACAGAAGCTCGATCGACCATTTGGTCGGCAAACCCTCGGCCTCCAGCGGATTGGCGAGGCCGAGCCCGCACACCGTCAGGTCGGGCCGGGCGGCGCGGGCGCGGTCGAGCTGGTTGTCGACGTGCTGGCCTTCCGAGATCGTGGTGCCGGCCGGCAGCAGCGCCAGCTCCGGCGCCAGATGGCCGCGGTGCAGATACGGCGTGCCGACCTCGACGAGCCGCATGCCGAGCTCGCGCGCGGCGAACCGCGCCAGCGGAATCTCGAGCTGCGAATCGGGGAAGAAAAAGAGGCTCTTGTCCTGGAGCATCTCGCGATGGCGGGCGAGCGCCGTGCGGGCACGCTCCGCCCGCGGCCCGATGACGCGGAAGAAATGCTCCTCGTCGACCCCGAAGGCGCGGGCGGCGGCGGCGAGCCAGCCGGAGGTGCCCTCGACGCCGAACGGGAAGGGTGCGGCGAGCCGGGTCGCGCCGCGCTTCTCGAGCAAACGCGCGGTCTCGGCGAGGAACGGCTGGGCGAGCAGCATTTTCGTCCGCGGCCCGACCGGCGGGAGATCGCCCGACCGACGCGGCGGGAAGAACCGCACGTTTTCGACACCCATCTCGGCGAACAGGCGCGAAAACTGGTCCTCGACGATCTCGGCGAGCGCGCCGACCACCAGGAGCGAGGGGGCCGCATCGGCGCTCTCGGCCGGCAGATCCGGCACCAGCGCGGCGAGGCAGGCGTCCTCGCCCTGGGTGAAGGTCGTCTCGAGCCCGCTGCCCGACCAGGAACGGATCTTCACGGCCGGCGCAAACGTCTCCGACAAGCGCTCGGCGGCCCGCGAAAGATCGAGCTTGATCACCTCGGACGGGCAGGAGCCGACCAGAAAGAGGAGTTTTATGTCCGGGCGGCGCTCGAGCAACCGGGTCACCACCCGGTCGAGCTCGGCATTGGCGTCGGCGAGGCCGGCGAGGTCGCGCTCCTCGATCACCGCGGTGGCGAAGCGCGGCTCGGCAAAAATCATCACGCCGGCGGCGGACTGCAGCAGATGCGCGCAGGTGCGCGACCCGACCACGAGGAAGAAGGCGTCCTGGATCTTGCGGTGCAGCCAGACGATGCCGGTGAGGCCGCAGAACACCTCGCGCTGGCCGCGCTCGTGCAGCACCGGGGCGCCCTCGCACCCCTGCCCTGTAACCGGACCCTTGCCGGCGCCGATCGGCGGGACCGCGTTCATGACGCCGCTCCCACCATCGAGGCGGCGTCCTCCGCCTCCTGCTGGCGCCGCGCGGCGCGCAGCTTGAGCACGAACTGGGTCGCGTTGATCAGGTACGACGCATAGGCGGCGAGCGCGATCGCCATCTGTGTTTCCACTGATGCGTGCAGTGCGAGCGCCGCCAGATAGGCCGTGTGCAGCGCGATCACCAGCATGCTGAACACGTCCTCCCAGAAGAACGGGCGGGCGAACAAGTATTTCCCGAAGACGACCCGCTCCCAGATCGAGCCGGTCACCATGATGATGTAGAGAACGACCGTCTTGATCACGACGGAGACCGTCGCGGCGAAGTATCCCTCGCCCGTCAGCAGGAAGCGGATCACCAGCCCGAGGCTGACCAGAAAGACCAGGAACTGCAGCGGCGCGAGGATGCCCTGGACGATGGTCCAGCCGGACGCGTCCCGGCGCTTGCGCTCCTCCGGCGTGTAGAGCGGGAGCGGCTTGCGGGCGGCGGGTGCTGCGGGGCGATGGTGCGCGGTCGGAACGTTCATATGATCAGATTCCGACCGATCCGACAATCGGTAATGACACGGAATGTCAACCGCCCTTGACGTAGAGGGCGGTGGGTGGTGCGATGAAACTTCTACAACACAGGGGCCGAGCGCCTCTTGCGCAGCGCGCAACGACGACGGGACCGACCCCTCGGTGTCACCTTTTCGCATCGCGCCGCTCCTTGCGCGTGCCACTGTGGAAGGCAGCCTAGGATGCTTCCGATGCAGTGTCAACAATTCTGTACGTAAACTAAACTTGACTGTCCCGTCGCGCGAGCTTTAACTTGTGGAGAGGGCGTAGCCATGGCCGAAGCGAGACCCCGAGTAGCGGCACGGGAATGGTGGGGCGGGACGGGCCGACGCTTCGGCGACGGACCGAGCGGGGATGTCGGCGGATACGCCGCGCCGCTGGATCGCACGATCGAGATGCAGGTTCTCCCGCGCCTGGTGCTCGCCCATGCGGGCTGCACCTGCGAGGCGGAGGACGCGGTGGAGGACGGCGCCGGCAGCGACGAGGTGGCGACGCTCACCGCGCGGGTGGTGGCGGGCGACGACACCGGGGCGCTCGCCTACGTCGAGTCGCTGCTCGCGCACGGCATGCCGGCCGAGCGGATCTTCCTCGACGTGCTGGGCGGCACGGCGCGGCGGCTGGGGGATCTGTGGAACAGCGACGCCTGCACCTTTCCGGAGGTCACGCTCGGCCTGTGGCGCCTCCACCGGGTGCTGCGCGCATTGAGCGCGGCGTTCGAGTGCGAGGTCGAGCACCAGCAGGAGCCGCTGCCGGTGCTGCTGGTCCCGGTGCCGGGCGAGCAGCACACCTTCGGCCTGTCGGTGGCGGCGGAGTTCTTCCGCCGGGCCGGCTGGGTGGTGTGGGACGCGCCGGTGCCGACCCGGAGCGACCTCGTCGCGATGGTGCGGGACGAGTGGTTCGCCGTGGTCGGCCTCTCGGCGAGCTGCGAGTGCCGGCTGGAGGCGCTGGCCTCGTGCATTTCGCTGGTGCGGCGGGAATCGTGCAACCGCTCCATCGGCATATTGGTCGGCGGCCGCGTCTTCGCCGAGCACCCGGAATACGTCTCCCGGGTCGGTGCCGACGTCGCCGCGCTCGATGCCCGGCAGGCGCCGGTGCAGGCGCAACATCTGGTGGCCGCGTTGGCGCATCGGACCTGACACGCCGCATCGCGGCGACCAGGAACCGACTGCCGGACGCGGCATGGCAAAGGGATCTGGTCGCACGTGAACGCTTTCAGAGCGCCTAAGGAGTCGCTGGGAGAGCTCGACGTCGAGGCGGCCGCGACCCTGGTCGCCGCCGCCGCCGATCTGGCGCTGGTCGTCACCGGCGAGGGCGTCATCCGGGACATGGCCTGCACGCCGGAGCTTCTGGTGGCTCTGGAGGGTCAGGGCGCATGGCTCGGCCAGCCCTGGTCCGACACCGTCACCGCCGAGAGCCGCCCCAAGGTCGAGGCCCTGCTGCGCGAGGCCTCCACCGACGAGTCGTCGCCCCGCCGGCAGATCAACCACCCGACCGCCCGCGGCACCGACCTGCCCGTGCTCTACGCCACCCTCAAGGTCGGCAAGCTCGGCCGGCTGGTCGCGGTCGGCCGCGACCTGCGGCCGATGGCGGAGCTGCAGCAGCGCCTGGTCGAGGCGCAGCAGTCGATGGAGCGCGACTACACGCGGCTCCGCCACGCCGAGACGCGCTATCGCCTGCTCTTCCAGATGTCGCCGGAGCCGGTGCTGATCGTCGATTCCGCCTCGCAGCGGGTGATCGAGGCGAACCCGGCGGCGACCCAGATGTTCGGCGAAACCGGCCGGCGGATCGTCGGACGGCCGCTGCTCGAGGCGTTCGACGCCGACAAGGTGCCGGTGGTGCAGGCGCTGCTCGCCGGCGTCCGCTCGGCCGGCCGGGCCGACAGCGCCCGCGCGCGGCTCGCCGACGCCGGGCGCGACGTGTTCGTCTCCGCCTCGCTGTTCCGCCAGGAGAGCGCCTCGCTCTTTCTGGTGCGTCTGTCGCCGGCCGACGGCGAGACCGTTCCGGCCGGGCTGGAGGGCCGGGCCAAGGTGCTGCGCTTCTTCGAGCACGCCCCCGACGGCCTGGTCGTCACCGACCGCGACGGCCGGGTGCTGGCCGCCAACCCCGCCTTCCTCGACCTCGCCCAGCTCACCAGCGAGGAGCAGGCCCGCGGCGAATCGCTCGAGCGCTGGCTCGGCCGCTCCGGCGTCGACCTCAACGTGATGATCGCCAATCTGCGGCAGATCGGCACGGTGCGGCTGTTCGCCACCACGCTGCGCGGCGAGCTCGGCGCCCAGGCCGACGTCGAGATCTCGGCCGCCGCCGTCACCGGCGGGCCGGAGCCGTTCTACGGCTTCACCGTGCGCAATGTCGGCCGCAGGCTGCCGACCGACGCGCGGGCGGGGCGCGAGCTGCCGCGCTCGGTCGACCAGCTCACCGAGCTGGTCGGGCGGGTGTCGCTCAAGGAGCTGGTGCGCGAGGCGACCGACGTGGTCGAGCGGCTGTGCATCGAGGCCGCGCTCGAGCTCACCGGCAACAACCGCGCCTCGGCCGCCGAGATGCTCGGCCTCAGCCGGCAGAGCCTCTACGTCAAGCTGCGCCGCTACGGGCTCGCCGATTCGCCCGATCCCGGCGAGGCCGAGACATGAGCGCGAAGGTCCCGGCGGTCGATCGAAACGTGTGAGACGAGCGAGCCCTGAAGCATGAGCGTTCCCCCTGCCGCCGCGACCACGACGCCGAGACTGCCCGCCCCCTCGGCGGTGCTCGAGGTCCTGCATCCGATCACCTGGTTCCCGCCGATGTGGGCGTTCGCCTGCGGCATCGTCTCGTCCGGCGTGCCGCTCGCCGAGCGCTGGGGGGTGGTGATCGTCGGCATCGTGCTGTGCGGGCCGCTGCTGGTCGCCACCAGCCAGGTGGTCAACGACTGGTTCGACCGCCATGTCGACGCCATCAACGAGCCGGACCGGCCGATCCCGTCCGGCCGCATCCCCGGCCGCTGGGGGCTCTATCTCTCCGTCCTCTGGACGCTGGTGTCGCTCCTGGTGGCGAGCACGCTCGGCGCCTGGGTGCTCGGGGCGGCCGCGGTCGGGCTGGTGCTCGCCTGGATGTACTCTGCCCCGCCGTTCCGGCTGAAGCAGAACGGCTGGCTCGGCAACGCCGCCTGCGCCGTCACCTACGAGGGGTTCGCCTGGTTCACCGGCGCGGCGGTGATGCTGGCCGGGCTGCCGCCGTGGTGGATCGTCGCGCTCGCGCTCCTCTATTCGGCCGGCGCGCACGGCATCATGACGCTCAACGACTTCAAGTCGATCGAGGGCGACATCCGCACCGGGGTCGGCTCGCTGCCGGTCAAGCTCGGCGTCGACCGGGCCGCGCAGGTCGCCTGCGCGGTGATGGCGGCGCCGCAGCTCGTCGTCATCGCGCTGCATCTTTCCTGGGGCCGGCCGATCGCCGCCGGCGTGGTCGGCCTCGTGCTCGCCGCCCAGGCCGCGCTGATGGTGCGGTTCCTGAAGAGCCCGGTCGAGAAGGCGACCTGGTTCAGCGGCCTCGGCGTCACCCTCTATGTTCTCGGCATGATGGCGAGCGCGGTCGCGGTCGCCTCCTTCGTCGCCCCGCTCGCCGGAGCGGCGGCATGAGCACGAGCCCCGGAGCCGGCCCGGCGCCGCTCGGCCTCGCCGGCATCATCCGGCTCGGGCTGGTGCAGACCGCGCTCGGCGCCATCGTCGTGCTGACCACCTCGACCCTCAACCGGGTGATGGTGGTGGAGTTCGCGCTGCCGGCCGTGCTGCCGGGCGCGCTGGTCGGCATCCATTACGCCGTGCAGATTCTGCGCCCGCGCTGGGGGTATGGCTCCGACACCGGCGGCCGGCTGACGCCGTGGATCGTCGGTGGCATGGGCATTTTGGCGCTGTCCGGGGCGGCCGCGGCGGCCGGCACCGCGCTGGTCGGCACCAGCCCGATCGCCGGGGTGGCGATCGCGATGCTCGCCTTTCTCGGCATCGGCGTCGGGGTCGGCGCCGCCGGCACCTCGCTCCTGGTGCTGCTCGCCAAGCGCGTCCATCCCGACCGCCGGGCGGCGGCCGCCACCATCGTCTGGGTGATGATGATCGGCGGCTTCATCGTCACCGCCGGCGCCGCCGGCCAGCTGCTCGACCCGTTCTCGCCGGCCCGCCTCGTCACCGTCGCGAGCGTCGTCTCGGTCATCGCCTTCTCGCTGACGCTGGTCGCGGTGTGGGGCGTCGAAGGCCCGGCCGTTCCGAAGCGAAACCCGGTCTCCACCAGCGCCGGCGCGCCGGAGGCGACCTTTCGCGAGGCGCTCGCCCAAGTCTGGGCGGAGCCCGAGGCGCGCCACTTCGCGGTGTTCGTGTTCGTCTCGATGCTCGCTTATTCGGCGCAGGACCTCATCCTCGAGCCGTTCGCCGGCACGGTGTTCGGCTTCACGCCGGGCGAATCGACCAAGCTCGCCGGCGTGCAGCATACGGGCGTGCTGATCGGCATGACGGTGGTCGGCATCGCCGGCTCGGGGCGGCTCGGCAAGCGGCTCGGCTCGATGCGCGGCTGGGCGATCGGCGGCTGCCTCGCCTCGGCGGTGGCGCTGACCACCCTCGCGCTCGGCTCGCTGCACGGGCCGGGCTGGCCGCTGCGCGCCTGCGTGATGGCGCTCGGCGTCACCAACGGCGCCTACGCGGTCGCCGCGATCGGCTCGATGATGGGCCTCGCGAGCCGCGGCCGCGAGAGCCGCGAAGGCGTCCGCATGGGCTTGTGGGGTGCCGCGCAGGCGATCGCCTTCGGCCTCGGCGGCTTTGCCGGGACGCTCGCGAGCGACGTCGCCCGCGCCTTTCTCGGCTCGCCGGTCGACGCCTACGCCACCGTGTTCGCGCTCGAAGCTCTCCTGTTCGTCGCGTCGGCGCTGCTCGCCGCCCGCGTTCACCCGTCCCGCATCGAGGAAACCGCCATCGAGATGGCGCAGGGCGGCGCGAGCCTCGCGCCGGCCGAGGCTCGGAGGTGATCATGCCTGCACTCGAGACGTACGATACCGTGGTGGTGGGTGGAGGCCCGGCCGGCGCCACCGCAGCGACCGACCTCGCCCGCAAGGGCCGCAGCGTCCTGCTGCTGGACAAGGCGGGGCGGATCAAGCCGTGCGGCGGCGCGATCCCGCCGCGGGCAATCCGCGACTACGACATCCCCGACCACATGCTGGTGGCGAAGATCACCGGCGCCCGGATGATCGCCCCCTCGGCCCGGCAGGTCGAGATGCCGATCGACGGCGGCTATGTCAGCATGGTCGACCGCGGCCCGTTCGACGAGTGGCTGCGCAGCCGCGCCGAAGCGGCCGGCGCCACCCGCCGCAACGGCACCTTCGAGCGCATCGAGCGCGACGACGGCGGCATGGCGGTGGTCCATTATCGCCCGCGCACCGAGAAGAAGACCGACATGACGGTGTGCGTGCGGGCGCGCACCGTGATCGGCGCCGATGGCGCCTTGTCGATGGTCGGCCGGCAGGCGGTGCCCGGCGCCGACAAGGTGCCGCACGTCTTCGCCTATCACGAGATCGTCCGCGCGCCGGAGCCCGGCGCCGCCGACTTCATCGCCGACCGCTGCGACGTCTATTACCAGGGCCCGCTCTCGCCCGACTTCTACGCCTGGATCTTTCCCCACGGGCCGACGGTGAGCATCGGCACCGGCTCGATGAAGAAGGGCTTTGCGCTGCGCGAGGCGGTCGCCAACCTGCGCCGCACCACCGGGCTCGACCAGTGCGAGACGCTCCGCCACGAGGGCGCGCCGATCCCGCTGCATCCCCTGAAGCGCTGGGACAATGGCCGCGACGTGCTGCTCGCCGGCGACGCCGCGGGCGTGGTCGCCCCCGCTTCGGGCGAAGGCATCTACTATGCGCTCACCGGCGGCCGGCTCGCCGCCGACGCGATCGACGAAGTCTTGCGCACCGGCGATGCGAGAAACCTGGGGCTGGCCCGCAAGCAATTCATGAAGGCACACGGCCGGGTGTTCTTCATCCTTGGTCTGCTGCAGCGCTTCTGGTATCGCAACGATTGGACGCGCGAGCGTTTCGTCGCCATGTGCCGCGATCCCGACGTTCAGCGGCTCACCTGGCAGGCTTACATGAACAAGGAGCTGGTGCGGGCGAAGCCCGCCGCTCACGTCAAAATCTTTTTCAAGGACGTTGCTTCGCTGTGCGGACTCGCCTCACCTCGTTGACCCCTCGCCTGCCCGTCGAGCACCCGCGGTATCACCGCAGCTTCGGGTGGGCCCTGCTGTTCGCCGCCGTCGTCACCGCCGTGGTCGGCGGGATCGGCGGCGACCTCACGGTCCTCGGACCTTGGTACCAGGCGCTGCAAAAGCCCTGGTGGCAGCCGCCGGATTGGGCCTTCCCGATCGTCTGGTCGACGATCTTCGTCCTCTCGGTGTTCGCGATGGCGTTCGCCTGGCGGGACGTGGAAGGCCCGGTTCGCCGCGGCTGGGTGGTGTTCTTCTTCGTCGCCACGGGCGCGCTCAACATTCTGTGGAGCTATCTCTTCTTCGCGCTCCAGCGGCCCGACTACGCGCTGGTCGAGGTCGGCTTTCTCTGGTTGTGCGTGCTGTTGCTGGTGCTCCTGCCGTGGCGGGACTCCAAGACGGCGAGCCTGCTGTTCTTTCCGTATCTCGTGTGGGTGACGATCGCCTCGTACCTCACCTGGACGGTGGTGCAGCTCAACGGCCCGTTCGTCTGACGGAATGCCGATGTCCGACACCCTTTCCGCCTGGAGTGCCTCGCCCCGGATCGTCGACGTGGTCCTGGTGCTGGTGGTGATCGAGGCGGTGGGGCTCGCCGCTCTCCATCGGCTGACCGGCCGCGGCCCGTCGCTGCGGTCGGTCTGGGGCGGCCTTCTCTCCGGTGCCTTCCTGCTGCTCGCGGTGCGCGCCGCCCTCGCCGGGGCGGCGTGGCCGTGGATTCCCGCCTGCCTGATCGGCTCGCTCCTGGCGCATTTGGCCGATCTCGCCTCGCGGTGGAATGCCACCGACTATTCACCGGCAAGACCGAGAGGAGGTACGGCAACCGACAGACTCTGATCGATCGGTGGGAAATACAGTCTTCGACACGCCAAGATTGCGGCGCCGTCCAAAAATGCCGGACAGCTCTGTCGAGACGGCTATTGAACTTCCAGAACGTACGCAATAGTTCGGTTGACGGACGAGTTGGACAGGTCCAATTGACATTTACAGGATTCGAACCCAGATCGTTCTGATTCGCCCGTGGTGAGCGAACCCCCAGTGCCGCCGGGCTCCCGCTGAGATCATCGGTCATGGCGTTCATGACCAACGAGGGCAGCGTGCGGTCGCCTCCGTAGAGTGATTCGAGCGACCATGACGACTCTCAACATTGCGCAGCCGGACGTCACGCTGCTCCTCGACACCAACGGGGTGATCCGCGAGGTCACGCTGTCCGATGCCATTTTCGAGAAGGGCGTCGAGGCGTGGCTGGGCAAGCCGTGGGTGGAGACCGTCACCGGGCTCGGCGAGGACAAGGTCCGCCGGATGGTGCAGGACGCCCTGGAGACCGGGGTGTCGGCGTTCCGTCAGGTCACCCAGCGCTTCCCCAGCGGCCGCGAGCTGCCGATCGAGTACACCACCGTGCTGCTCGGCGGCCGGCCGGGCCTGCTCGCCATCGGCAAGAATTTGCAGGCCGTGGCCGAGCTGCAGTCGCGCCTGATCGCCGCCCAGCAGACCATGGAGCGCGACTATTGGAAGTTGCGCGATGTCGAGACGCGCTACCGTCTGTTGTTCCAGAGCTCCACCGAGGCGGTGCTGCTGCTGCGCGCCAGCAACCTGAAGATCGTCGAGGCGAACCCGGCCGCCGTGCACGCGCTCGGCGCGGCGGGCGAGCCGCCGGGCAGCGTCGCCGGCCGCGATTTCCTCGCCGACGTGCTGCCGGAGGAGCGCGACGTCCTCCAGGCGATGCTCGCCCGGGTGCGCGAGCAGGGCAAGGCGCCCGGCATCATCATGCATTTCGGCGAGGACCGGAAGGCCTGCCTGGTGCGCGCCTCGCTGATGACCTCCGACCCCGGCCCGATCTTCCTGATCCAGCTCGCCCCGGTCGGCTCGCCGCTGCCGCTGCCCGCCCAGCCCGACCGCCTGTCGGTCGAGGATTTGCTCGAGCGGATGCCGGACGGCTTCGTGGTGATCAACCAGGACGGCGTGATCCGCCGGGCCAACCAGGCATTTCTCGATCTCGTCGAGGTCGGCTCCAAGGGTGTCGTGGTGGGCGAGCGGCTCGGCCGCTGGCTGTGGCGGCCCGGCGCCGACCTCACGGTGCTGCTCGCCAACGTCCACCGCCAGCGCTTCGTGCGGCTGTTCTCCACCACCATTCACGGCGAGCTCGGCGCCAACACCGAGGTCGAGATCTCGGCCGCCGGCACCGGCGAGCCCGGCAATCCGCATGTCGGCGTGCTGCTGCGCGACGTCGCCCGCCGGCTGCCGCCGATCGAGGACGCCGACCGGCTGATCTCCGCCCTCGGCCCGCTCACCGAGCAGATCGGCAAGACCACGCTGCGCAAGCTGGTGCGCGACACGGTCGGCGTGGTGGAGCGGCATTACGTCCGCGCCGCGCTCGATCTCGCCGGCGGCAACCGCACGGCGGCGGCCGAATTGCTCGGCCTCAGCCGCCAGAGCCTCTACGCCAAGCTCAATCGCTACGATCTGGGAGACACGCCCCCCGCGGGCTCCTCCGGGAAAGGTTGATCGCCGCCATCGATTTCTTCGGCGGGTGCCGTCGCCGGGGCTGGACGAGCGGCCGATCCATCCGGTTCAATCCGTTCGTCGGGCACCGTGACCGCTGCGCGGTGCGGCCCCGTTTCATCCCCGCGACCCGCCGCGAAGGGTCGGAAACGACGTACGCTGACGAAACCGGAGCTAGACTTGGGAGAGCCACTCTCGAACCCGCCCTTCGGGCAGGCCGACCTCTCGAACTGTGAGCTGGAGCAGATTCACCTCGCCCAGTCGATTCAGCCGCACGGCGCGCTGATGATGGTGCGGGAAAGCGACGGCACGGTCGTGCAGGCGAGCACCAACGCGGCCGCGTTTCTCGGCCTCGCCGCACCGGTGCTCGGGCAAACGCTCGAGGCGATCTCGGCCGGCCTCGCCGAGGCGGTGCGGCCGCATCTCGGCGATCCGCTCGACACCATCCCGCGGGCGATCCGCTGCCGGATCGGCGGCCGGCTGTACGACGGCCTGCTGCATCGCCCGCCCGGCGAGGGCCTGATCGTCGAGCTGGAGCACGCCGGCGCCGCCGTGCCGCTCGCCGACCATCTCGCCAAGGCGCTGCAGGCGATCCTCGCCGCCCCCTCGGTGCGCGCCCTGTGCGACGAGGCGGCGCGCGTGTTCAAGACCGCGACCGGCTACGACCGGGTGATGATCTATCGCTTCGACGAGCAGGGCCACGGCCAGATTTTCTCCGAGCAGCGCGAGCCCGAGCTCGAGCCCTATCTCGGCAACTGGTATCCCGCCTCCGACATCCCGCAGATCGCCCGCCGGCTCTACGAGCGCAACCGCGTGCGGGTGCTGGTCGACGTCGCCTACGCGCCCGTGCTGCTGGTGCCGCGCTACTCGCCGATCACCGGCCGGGATCTCGACATGTCGCTGTGCGCGCTGCGCTCGATGTCGCCGATCCACATCCAGTACCTCAAGAACATGGGGGTGGGCGCGACGCTGGTCGCCTCGCTGATGGTCGGCGGCAAGCTGTGGGGGCTGGTCTCCTGCCACCATTACGTGCCGCGGGCGGTGTCGTTCGAGGTGCGCGCGGTGTGTGAGCTGCTCGCGGAAGCGGTCGCAACTCGCATCGCCGCGCTCGAAAGCTTCGTGCAGGCGCAGGCCGAGCTGTCGGTGCGCCGGCTCGAGCAGCGCATGATCGAGGCGATCGCCCGCGAGGGCGACTGGCGGATGGCGCTGTTCGACAACTCGCAGGCGCTCCTGGTGCCGGTCGGGGCGACCGGCGCGGCGCTCCTTTACGAGGGCCAGATCCTCACCACCGGCGACGTGCCCGGCACCCCCGACCTGCGCGAGGTCGGCGCATGGCTGGACGCCAAGCCGCGCGAACCCTTGGTCGCGACCGCTGCGCTCGGCAGCGAGGCGCCCGAGCTCGCCCGGCTCGCGCCGGTCGCCGCCGGGCTGCTCGCCGCCCCGGTGTCGAACACGCCGGGGGAGTGGCTGATCTGGTTCCGCCCCGAGCGGGTGCGCACCGTCACCTGGGGCGGCGATCCGCTGAAGCCCGTCGAGATCGGCGACAGCCCGACCCAGCTCTCGCCGCGCCGCTCGTTCGCGAAGTGGCATCAGCTGGTCGAGGGCACCTGCGATTCCTGGTCGGCCGCCGACCTCACCGCCGCGCGGCTGATCAGCGACACGGTGACCGACGTCGTGCTGCAGTTCCGCGCGGTCAGCGTGCTGATCGCCCAGCACCAGCTCGACACCGTGCGCAGCCAGGTGGTGATCTCCGACCAGCCGGCGATCATCGCCGATGCCGACGGCCGCATCCTGCTGTGCAACCCGGCGTTCGACCGGCTGCTGCCGAACGTGCGCAACGATCTCGCCCGCCTCGACGACCTCGCGCCGCTGTTCGCCAATCTCGCGGAGATGCGCCAGCGGCTGCGCGACCTCACGCTGCAGCACCGCACCTGGCGCGGCGAGGTGCGGCTCGCGGTCGGCGACGGCGATGCGAAGCAGCTTTTGGTGCGCGCCGATCCGGTCTTCTCCTCGCCCGGAAAAGTGCTCGGCTTCGTGCTGCTGTTCATGGACATGACCGAGCGCAAGGCGGCCGAGGCGGCACGCAGCCGCTTCCAGGAGGGCGTGATCGACCGCAACCTGCTCGCCTCGGTGCGGCTCGATCCCAAGGCCGACCACCTCTATCGCACGCTGCTCTCGCCGGTGGTCGAGAACGCCCAGCTCGCCGCGCTCGAGATCACCGACGGGCTCGACACCGCCCGCATGGCCGAGATGCTGGCGAGCGTGCAGGCCTCGGTTCAGCGCGCGGCCGAGGTGTTGGCGCATCTCGCCTCGCATTCGATCCGCGCCGAGACCCAGCCGCACGACCCGCGAGCGCAAGATGCGCACCCGAACGACGCGCGGGTAGACGAACCCTCCGACGATCCGGTGGCGCCACCGCATCCGATCCGCCCGCGCGACGTGAACTGATCACGCCGACGCCGGTGTCGCGACGCCCCGACGATCGCCGTGTCGTGACGGCCTGTCGCGACGGTCTGTCGGAACCGGCGGCCTTGCGATACAGTCGCGCCATTGCCGGGCCGACATTGGAGGATATCGTGCGTGGTTCGTTGCTGATCGGATTGTCCCTGGCCGTGCTGCTGCCCGCCGCAGCGGGCGCTCAGACCCCGATGACCCTGACCATCAAGCGGCTCGCCGTCGACGTCGCGGCGCCGTTCGCGACGCCCGAGGCGGCGTCGAAGATCGAGGCGGCGGGCGGCGCCGACTCGCTGACGAGCGGCGCGAAGTTCGGCGTCTCGGCGACCCCCGCGGAGGGCAAGCCGCGCATCGCCTTCGAGCTCGCGACGATCTCCGGCTGGCCGCAGGCAAAGATCGGCGAGGCGCCGAAATGCACCGCGGTCGCCGGCGAGACCTTGTGCCTCGCCACCCCGGTGGTTTCCACCCGCACCACCACCCTGACGGTTCACGGCGAGCTGGCGCTGCCGGCCGAGCCGAGCGGCCCGACCCGCGCGGGCTTGCGCGAATGCATGCTCGGCATCGACGACGGCTTGCTGATCGGCGCGATCCGCCTGCCGAACGCCTCGCTGCCGGCGATCAAGGCCGCGGTCGAGGCCTGCCTCGCGGCCAAGAAGATCGATCTCACCGAGCAGCCGAAGCCGGGCCTGTTCGCAAAGATCTTCCGCTGGGGATCGGCCGAGGACGAGCCTACGCCGAAGCCGGACGTCGCGGTCGGCCTCTATGCCACCGCCGGCGACGAGCCCTGGACGGAGTGAGCCCGGCGGGAGTGATCCCGGAGGGAGCGAGCCGCGACCGATCGATCCCGGCGGCGGGAAACGACGACCTCGTCTGGAGCGGCCGCGACGCGGCCATCTCCGGGGACGAGGTCGAACACCTTCACCGTCGGCACGTCGGCAGCATCTCGTCCCGATCGGCAGCGGGTGGCGCATTCGCCGCCCGCTTTCTTTTTTTCGCGCGTCGGGAGGCTTCGGGGCCGCCGAGCGGGCGCCGAAGAGAATGGCCGAAGAAGAAAACAGCCGGAGAGAACGATCAACCGCCGGCGGCGGCTGGCGAGGGCTCGCCCGAGCCGCTGGCGATCGCGTCGTGCACCGCCCAGAACAGCGCGATGTTGAGGCGGAACGCGCGCATCGCCTCGGACAGGATCACGTCGCAGCGCTCGGTCTCGAAGGCGGCGCGGTCGAGCGCATCGCGGTAGCGGCCCTTGTACGAATCGAGCGAGACGATGGTGGCGAACTCGTAGAGCGAGCGCGCCTCGCTGCCGAGGCCGAGGGTTTGCGCCAGCACCCGGCCGACCACCTGCCCCCCCGAGAGGTCGCCGAGATAGCGCGTGTAGGCGTGGCCGATCAGCCCGACGCCGTCGCCCTCGGCCGCCGCCTCGACCGCGGCCGCGTAGTGCGCGCCGGCCGGCAGCAGCGGCACCCTTTCGGCGAAATCCGAACCGCACAGGCTGACGAGATCCTGGGCGATGGCGTTCGCCCGGTAAACCTCGGGCCGCGCCATCAACTGCACCGCGGGGTCGTGGCGATGCCGCTCGAGCCCGCGCTCCAGCGCGTCGTAGACGGGATGGAGGTTGCGCAGCAGCAGCGCATAGGCTTCGCGGGTGGCGCGGCCGCGCACAATGTCGCTGATCACGCCGGAACGCTCGGCCCGGCGATGCAGCGGCGCGGTCAGGTCGCGCAGCGCGTTCGACAGGCCGACCCGCCGGATCTCCTCGGGTGACGGAACCCCGCTGTCGACCTCGGTGCCGGCCGCGCGGTCGGACCGCTCGTCGCGGGCGCGCTCGGCCTCGCTGCGCGTGTCGCGGGTCGCCTGTTCGCCGCGGCGCCTCTCGGCATCGGCGCGCTGGTTCTCGTCGCTCATCGGGCCCTCCGGCATCACCGGATCAAACGCCGAACCCGTGCCGAAATCAACGCACCGCGCCGCAGGGCCGCCGTGCGGCCGGTTTCTTGGTTCCTATACGAGCGTTACGACGACACCACTACCGTAGGACGGTTCGGCCCGCGCCCCGGCATCCGCGCAGCGGCACCCGCGCGAGGTTGTCGGCGCGACGTTGCCCGCGGGCGCCTCGACCCGCGCCGCGTGTCTCCGGACATCCGCGGGGATTTCTGCGAACAGCGAATAGCGAGTGGCGAATAGCGAATACCGAGTGGCGAATAGCGAATAGCGAATAGCGAGCAGCAAGTGGCGAGTGGCGAGTGGCGAGTGGCGAGTGGGAATAGCGAACCTCGACGACCGCCGCGCCAGCCGGTCCACCCGGTCACGAGCGGGTCCGGAGACAGCTTCGGGGGAGCGAGCTCCAGGAGCGCGCCTTCAGGCGCAAGCCCGAGTGCCACAATCCGGCGGGACGAGCCGCGGTGGCGAGATCCAATCCGGGGACGTGCCCCAGGCGGGGCCGCGGGGACGAGTCCCAGGGACGAGGCGCTGGGACGAGTTGCAGGGACGAGTCCCGGGGACGAGTCCCCGGACGAGGCCCCAAAAATTCGGCGTTGTCGGCCGGAGCCGACAACGCCGTTGCTGACGAGGTTTCGCCGCATCGTCGGCGAGCCGCCCTGGGCGACCCGCGCGACGGTGCCGGGCTCACTTCGCGGCGGACGCCGTCCGAGCCGGTGCGGGGCCGACCAGGATCGGGTAGTCCTTGATCATGGCGGCGCCGTACAGCGGCTTCGCCACGCCCGCGTGACAGGTCGTGCAGTTGACCTTCGCCACGTCGCCCTGCGGCCCGAGCCGGTTGGCCGGGAACACCGGCTTCAGAGGCTCGAGGTAGTCGTTGTTGAGCGCCCGCACCATGCGGATCGCATACCACGCGGTCGAACGCTGCGGGGTCGACTGATCCCACGACATGAACGAGCGCGAGTTGTGGCAGTAGGTGCAGTTGACGCCCAACGCCTGCGAGATGTGACCCATCAGGCCGTAGGTCGCCTCGGTCGCCTGCATCGACGGGACGTTCTTGCCGTGCAGCACCCGGGTGGGCACCACGCGGATCTCGTCCGTCTTCTGCAGGAAGGGCGCGAACGGCTGGTTCTGCACCGCCATGAAGGCGACGTTCTCGGAGCCGGTCGCGAGGTTCTGCGCCGGCCGGTTGCCGACGATGTTGAACGGCTGGCTACGCTTCGGCAGGAACCAGGCATTGGCCGGGACCGGCTGACCGCGGTGGCAGGCGAAGCACGAGACGCCGGTGTCGGCGACGTGCGTCTTCCACGAGCCGTTGATGTAACGCACCATCTCGAGCATCCGACGGGAGACGATCTTGGTGTACGGCCGCTCGGCCGCGTAATCGTTCTCGTCGTGGCAGTAGACGCACCCCTGCTGCGGGGCGACCCACGCCGTGATGTCGGACATCAGCCGCAGGAAGTCGGCCTCGTCCATCGAGCCGAGGATCGGCACGTTCTTGTAGACGGAGGCGGCCGTGTGGCCGGCCTTGTCGGACGGCGGGGTCGGCTCCGGCAGCTGGTTGGCGCCGACCTTGATCCGCTCGAGCCGCGGGTTGGTGTTCTCGACCATGCCCAGTCCGCGGAAGCCACGCTGCACGGTGTCGATCGGCGGAGCCTCGAACACGATGATGCAGAAGATGGCGAAGGCCGCCGCGCCGAACACGGCGATCATGCCAGCGATGAACTTGTTCATGGCATTGCTCCCGTCAGCGTGGTGGGATCGACGACGGGCGGGAACACCGCCGGATAGGACGGCACCAGGCCGTGCTTGATGCCCCACAGGAACCAGTTGTCGACCACGGTTCCCGTCAGCAGCATGCCGATGCCACCGGTCAGCGGGCACAGCACCGCGAACCACCACGCCCACCGATGGATGGACTCGGCCGTCGCGTTGAAGCCCATGGTCCAGCGCCAGAACAAGGCACCGCGCTCGTAGGCCGTCCCGCGGTCGACGATCTGCTCGACCTCACGGTCGCCGCCGTAATGGCTCATCGCCAGCACGGTCGCGCCATGCATCGCGAACAGCACGGCCGAACCGTACAGGAAGGCGATCGAGAGCATGTGGAACGGGTTGTAGTAGAGGTTCCCGTAGCGGATCGAGAACGCCGCGGTCCAGTCGAGGTGCGGGAAGATGCCGAACGGCACCGCCTCGGCCCAGCTGCCCAGGATCACCGGGCGGATGAAGCCGATCACCAGATAGAGCCAGATCGCCGACGCGAACGCCCAGGCGAGATGGGTGCCCATGCCGAGCACCAGCGCGCGGCGATAGACCCGGATCCACCACAGGATGATCGAGGCGGTGAGGAAGAAGCCGGCGATCTGCCACCAGCCGCCCTCGGCGAGCGGCGCGAAGCCGATCCCGTACTGCGGCGGCGGCGGCTCGAGCGCGAGCCAGGGCAGCTGACGGACGAACTGGATCGGATCCCAGTTCACCGACCCCAGCATGTTGAGCCCGATGATGAAGATCGCCAACGACCCGAACAGCACGGAGGCGAGCCCGGTCCAGCCGAGATAGATCGGCCCGATCTGCGCGTCACCGAACTTGCCCAGCCAGTAGGAGAAGCCGCCCTTGCCCAACCGGATCCCGACGATGCCGTCGAGCGGCACACCGGCATAGGCGGGGCCCCGGACCTGAACCCGGGTGAAGATGTTTTGATACTCGGCCATCGAGGAACTCCCTTCCTATGACCAGATCGGAAGGTCGAGCCACCAGCTCCACCACTCCGGCCAGCCACGGGTCCAGAACGGTCCGCTGATGATGATGCAGACGGCGCTCCAGAACGCCGCGCTGATCGCGAGGAACAGGCCGAGCCGATGAATGGCGAGCGTGCCGATCGAGTAGCCGATCGTGTCGCGGAAGATGGTGTTCTCGTGCTCCGCCCCCTTGACCTTCTCGCCCTCGCCCGGATTGGACGCCGACAGGATCAAGGACCCGTGCATCGCCAGCGCCAGGCACGTCGTGAAGAAGAACGTGATCGCGAGGCAATGAGCGGGGTTGTAGTGGAAGTGAAGGAATTGGTAACCCGTGTTCGACACCCAATCGAGATGGCTCATGATGCCGTAGGGGAAGCCGTGCCCCCAGGCCCCGAGCAGCACCGGACGAATCACCACCAGCGAGAAATACGCGAAGATCGCAAAGCTGAACGCAACCGGGATGTGGTAGCCCATGCCGAGCTTGCGGGCGATCTCGGCCTGGCGCAGCGCCCACGAGACGAATGCTCCCAGCGCGCACACCGTGATGAGCTGCCAGAAGCCGCCTTCCTTCAGCGGGGCCAGTCCGAGCCCGTATTTGAGATCGGGCGGTGCGATGTTGATCTGCCAAATGTTCCACGTCGGCCCGAGGGCCGCCGCATAGACGATCAGAAGGGTCCCGAGGGTCGCGAAGACGATCGTCGTGACTCCGAAGAAGCCGACGTAGAATGGCCCCACCCAGAAGTCGAACAGGTCCCCCCCGATCAACGTCCCCCCGCGGACGCGATACTTTCTCTCAAAACTGAGCATAGCCATGCTCGATCCTCCGCTCGGGAAGCGCCGCCAGCGCCACCCCGTTACCGAATTCCGGTGGCGGGCGTGATGCACGCCGGCACCACGCCCGCCAACCGGTCCAAACGGCTCAGCTCAGGGAGACCGGCATCTCGATCGACGCCGCCTTCGCCGGAACCTGCGGATACTCCAGCCAGTTCAGGCGGGAGGTGCCGAGGAGGATGAAGTGGATCAGAAGCGCCAGGATGGTCAGGAACGTGAACAGAGCAACCAGGACCCGACGCGGATCAAACAGCAACCAGATCTTCCACATGTCTCATTCTCCCGCTTGGAATTAGACCAGAGAGGTCAGGGTCTCGAGCAGCGCCCAGCCGGCAGGGGCCTTCTGGAGCCACGGACGGAAATTCCACGCGAGAACGTGGGCGACGAGGGCCACGACGATGAAGCCGATGAAGCTGGAAACGAAGATGGCGTGGAATTCCTTCGCCTCAGCCTCGGTCAGACCTGACAAAGACGTTTCTCTCTCAGCCATGGAGATACTCTCCGATGAATGGCCTTGCGGCCGTTACCGCGCCCATCCCGCGCGGCTTGGGATGTCGTGGCGAGCCACGACGATCTCTCGCCCGGCTAACGTCGGGCAAGCGTGCGATCCCGTCATCCCATGAAAGCGAACGGAACGTATTTGCAGGCCGCGGCCTTCGCTTCGGCAATGACGGATTTTTCACCTTCGGCGCCGCCTTCGATGCGCATGGCACGCATCACGACCCGACGTCCGATGGCCTCCAGCAGGAAGGCGAAGAAGGCCAGGGCGAAAATGAGCCGGAAATCCGTCGACTCCTTCTCGCGAAGGCCCGGCATGAGCCGCTCCGTTCTCTCAGCCATGAGGACACCCTCCTGTTGAATTCAAGATCGCCGGCGCAGGCGCTCGGCGGAAATCGAAAGCTGATGAAATGACGGCGACGCCAACGCGAGCACCGGTGCGTATTCCTATCATACCGGCTCTCCCATTGCACCCGCATTGATGCGGAGCACACGGCTTTCCGTCACTCTTTCCTCACCGGCGCCACGCGCTTCGCGCTCGGCCGCATCGCGCAGCCGCTTGGCCGCCGAGATGCGCACCAGCACCGGCTCGCGTTCCACCAGACGATCGAGCGCGACCTTCGCGGCATCGTCCCACGGCAGCTCGCGATGCAGACGCGACGGCGTCGCCTCCACGGTGTCGAGCTGCGTGCCGAGCGGCAGGATGTGGAACAGCGCGTCGAACAGCGCGTTGCACACCTCCTGCACCAGATAGGTCGCGCCGCCATAGCCCATGAACGGCGTGCCGGTGTGCCGCCTGACGATCGCACCGGGGAACGACGCCGGAATGAACGCGGCGCGCCCGCCCTTCTCGGCGAGATACATGCGCTCGTTGTAGCTGCCGAACAGGACGAGCGGCGGCGTCTCGTGCACCGCCTTGCGCACCGCCCGATTGTCCGGCTTGGTGCCGGCGGTGCGCGCGAACGAGAACGAGCACGGCATGCCCATCTCGGTCTCGAGGAAATGCCGCACGCCCCGCGCATAGGTCTCGGTCGCGACGATGCCGAAGCTCGCGGTGCCGAAGAAGTCCTGCGTCACCGAGCGCCACAGATCCCACAACGGCTTTGCGGTCGTGTGCAGCTCGCGGGTGATGAACGGCTCGGGATCGAGGCCGGTCAGCTCGCCGAGCTTGCGCAGGAACTTGGTGGTCGAGTGCAGGCCGATCGGCGCCTGCAGCCAAGGACGCTCCAGCGTCTCGCACAACAGCCGGCCGAACTCGCGATACATGCAGACGTTCACGTCGGCGTCGGCGAGCCGCGGGATGTCGGCGAGATGGGTGCCGAGCGGGAAGACCAGATTGACCTCGGCGCCGATGCCCTCGACCAGCCGGCGGATCTCGGCGAGATCGGACGGCATGTTGAAGGTGCCGTAGCACGGGCCGATGATGTTGACGCGCGGCTTCTCGCCGGCGGCGCGGGGCTTGCGCTCCGGCACCTTGCGCAGGCCGAACTCGCTCCACAGCCAGCGCATCGCGCGGTCGGCGCTCTGCCACTGATCTTCGTCGATGGTGCGCGGCAGGAAGCGGCGGATGCCGGTGCCCTCCGGCGTCACGCCGCCGCCGATCATCTCGGCGATCGAGCCGGTGACCACCACCGACGGCAGGTCGGGATCGAGCGTCTTGTGGGCGCGCGCCATCGCACCCTCGGTGCCGTGCTGGCCGAGCTCCTCCTCGGAGAGGCCCGTCACCACGACCGGCAGCTCGTGCGGCGGCAGCGCGTCGGTGTAGTGCAGCACCGCGGTGACCGGCAGGTTCTCGCAGCCGACCGGGCCGTCGATGATCACCTGAAGGCCCTTCACCGCGGTGAAGACATAGACCGAGCCCCAGTAGCCGCCGGCGCGATCGTGGTCGAGGACGAGCATCAGATCGCCTCCTCGGCCTTGCGGCGCTTCGCCTGGGCGGCGAGCTGGCGGCGCATCTTTTCGCGGAACTCGGGGTGCGGCGTCGGCACGTCCTCGAGCACGCCGGCGCTGTCGCCGACCCCGACGCCGGCGAACAGCGCGGTCATCGCGTCGAACCGCGCCTTGTTGCCGATCGCGGTGTTGATCACCTGGGCGAGCGAGCCGGCGCCGGCCGGACCCATCAGCGGGCGCGCCGAGATCAGATTGGTGAAATAGAGCGCCGGGATGCCGCGGCTCTTGGCGTGCTGCACGACCGGCGTGGTGCCGATCGCGAGATCGGGCACGAAGGCGTCGACCGCGGCCAAGTCCTGCTCGAGCGAGGCGCGGTACTGCACCGCGACGCCCTTCGCCTCGAGCCAGGCGCGATCGTCCTCCGACCAGCGGGTGCGCGGGCACGCCGTGCCGACATAACGCACGTCGGCGCCGCTCTCGATCAGCAAACGCGCGACGAGCAGCTCCGAGCCCTCGTAGCCCGACAGCGTGATGCGGCCCTTCACCGGTGCACCGGCGAGCGCGCCCTTGATCGCCGGCAAGAACTTGTTCTTCGCCGCGTCGACCTTCGCCTTGGCGACGCCGCACGCCTCGCCGATCGCGTCGAGCCAGGCCGCCGTGCCGTCGTGACCGACCGGCGCCGAGCCGACCACGGCACGGCCGGCGGTCTCGAACTCGCGGATGCACGACGTGTAGAACGGATGGATCGCCGCGACCGCCGCGCAGTCGAGTGCGGCATAGAGCTCGCGCCACTCGCGGGTCGGCACCACGGGACCGCAGGCGAGGCCGAGCGGCTCCAGCATCATGCCGATGCCGATCGGGTCGGCCGGGAACATCTCGCCGAGCAGCGTCACGGTCGGGCGCAGGCTGCGGCCGCCGCGCGGCGCCTGCACCGGCCCCTGCTCCGCCTCGTTGCGGGCGTAGTTCAGCATCGCGCCGGACAGAACGTCCTTCGCCTCGGCATGGGTCGGCACGCCGAAGCCCGGCACGTCGATGCCGATCACCCGCACGTCGTTGATCGTCTTCGGCAGCAGCCGCAGCGGCACGCCCGACGCGGTCGGGACGCACAGATTGATGATCACGACGGCGTCGTGCTGCGCCGGATCGGCGAGCTGATGCACCGCGTCGCGGATGTCCTCGAACAGCTTTCCGGTGACCAGCGTCTCGGAGTTGAACGGCACGTAGCCGACGCTGCGGCGCGCGCCGTAGAAATGCGAGGTGAAGGTGAGGCCGTAGACGCAGCAGGCCGAGCCCGACAGCACGGTCGCGGTGCGGCGCATGCGCAGGCCGACGCGCAGCGAGCCGAACGCCGGGCACATGCTCTGCGGCTGGTCGTGCGGGCCGACCGGATAGTCGGCGGCATAGCGCGCCAAAATCTCGGCGGCGCCGGCATTCTCGCCGGCCTCGATCGCCGCGCGGCGCATCTCGCCCGGGCCGGCGTGACAGCCCCATCCGTCGTCCCGAGCGGCACGCGAATCGCCGCCCGCCGACCCGGCGGGCCGAGAGCCCCGATCGTCCGCTGCGGTATCGTCTGCCGCGGTGTCGCCTCGCGAGGCCGGCGCATCGGTGGTCGCAGCATCACCAGCGAGGTCGGCCGCCACGGCGTTCGACAGCGGCGCCTGCGCGGCTCCGTCGTACACCACCTCGGTCGTCGCTGCCGTCTCGGCCGCCTTATGGGTTTCGCTGTCCGACATCTCGTCCCGTCGTCAGAAACGCGCCTCGCACCACACACCTCCGGCCGTCCACCGGCCCGCCGCGCGGGCCGGAGCGGCCGCATGAACCGTCAAACGTCGTCGTAGATCACCTCGAGCGACGGCTTCAGCGGCACCACCCCGCCGCACATGTCTTCCTGCGTCGCCGGCTCCAGCACCACGTCGCGGCCGACCACGTCGCTCTCGAACAGGCCGAGCAGTGCCTCCTGGGTCAGCGGCTTCGGCCGCTGCGGCGGCGCCTCGGCGACGTTCACCGCGAGCTGCTCGAACAGCGGCCCCCAGGTCGTGCCCGGACGGGCGACGATCTGATAGGCGGCACTCAGCCGGCGGATCTCCTCGTTGGCCGGGATCGACGCCAGCACCGGAATGCCGGCGGCAGAAGCAAAACCCTGCGCCTCGCCGGTGCCGTCGTCCTTGTTGATCACCATGCCGGCGACGCCGACATTGCCGCCGAGCTTTCTGAAATACTCCACCGCCGAGCAGACATTGTTGGCGACATAGAGCGATTGCAGGTCGTTCGAGCCGACCACGATGACCTTTTGGCACATGTCGCGGGCGATCGGCAGGCCGAAGCCGCCGCACACCACGTCGCCCAGGAAGTCGAGCAGCACGTAGTCGAAGCCCCACTCGTGGAAGCCGAGCTTCTCCAGCGTCTCGAAGCCGTGGATGATGCCGCGCCCGCCGCAGCCGCGCCCGACCTCCGGGCCGCCGAGCTCCATCGCGAACACGCCGTCGCGCTTGAAGCAGACGTCGGAGACGGTGATCTCCTCGCCGGCGAGCTTCTTCTTGGCGGAGGTCTCGATGATGGTCGGCGTCGCCCGGCCGCCGAACAGAAGCGACGTCGTGTCGCTCTTCGGGTCGCAGCCGATCAGCAGGACACGCTTGCCCTTCTGTGCCATCATGTAGGAGAGGTTGGCGAGCGTGAAGCTCTTGCCGATGCCGCCCTTGCCGTAGATCGCGATGATCTGCGTCTGCTTGGACGCAGCGGTCGGCACCGGATCGGGTCCGATGGCGGCCTCGGCGCGCAGGCGGTCGGTCATGTCGAGCGGCACGGACGCGTTCATGCGGTTCCTCTCCAGTCGAGAATCATCTTCAGACAGGTCGGGTCGGTGAACGCGGTCCGGTAAGCCGCAGGCGCGTCGGACGCCGCGGACCGGTGCGTGATGAGACCGTCGAGCGAGAGCCGGCCCTGCTCGATCAGTTGCTTGACGGCGGCGAGATCGGGCTCGCGCCATTCGGCGGCGACCCGCAGGGTCGCTTCGCGCATGAAGGCCGGCGGAAAGCCGAAGGAGAGCGGCGCGCTGTAGAAGCCGGCCAGCACGATGGTGCCGTGCGGCGCCAGCCGGCCGATCAGCGTGTCGAGCAGCTTTGCGTCACCCGAGACGTCGCAGATCACCGCGTAATCACGTCGCGGATCGTCGGCCGGATCCTTCACGGTGTAGCCGAGCGCGCCGTGCGCGCGGTCCGGATTGGTCTCCCAGACGACGGGCGGCTCCCCGCCCGCCAGCGTGACCAGCCGGGCGAGGAGGCGACCGAGAACGCCGTGCCCGACGATCAGCCCGGGCGGCGTCCCACCGGCCCCCTGCATGGCGTGGTACGCCGTCGCGGCCAACGCCAACAGGACGCCCCGTTCGTTCAGATCGGACGCGATCGGCACCGCCTTGGCGCCGGGCACCACGACCCGGCTGGCGGCCCCACCGAACAATCCGCGAATGTCGCCGTAGCACCGCGCACCGGGGACGAACACCGTCTCGCCGACGCTGCGGCCCGAGCGCGGCCCCGCCGCGCTCACCCGCCCGACCGACTCGTAGCCCGGCACCAGCGGATAGCCGAGCCCGGGAAAGGGCGGCATCCGACCCGACCAGAGCAGGCGCTCGGTCCCGGTGCTGATCCCGCTCCATGCGATGTCGACGACCACGTCCTCGTCACCGGGGCGCGCGAGGTCGAGCCGACTGAGCACGAGGCGTTCAGGCTCCTCGAGGACGACCGCTACAGTGTCCATGACGTCTCCGAGCCGTGTGGCGGGAGGTTCTTCACAACGAAGGATGTGTCAGCCTACCCTGACTGCAATTTCTGTCAAGTCGTATTGTCATATCCGGGAGGAGCCGTCCACCTCTGCCACAACTACTTGGAGAAGAATGGGATTTTTGGTCGGCTGCAGGCGCGGCCGGGCGAAGCCGGCGGCCGTCAGGAGGGCGTACAGCGCCTCCGGCGGGCGAGGTCGCCCACTTTTCATCGCCCAAAGGTAGAAGCCGAAATAGGCCTCTCCGGCGGGTTCCCCGCCCGGCACGTCGGACATCGGCTCGGCCACCACCACGATCCCGTCCGGCGGCAGCGCCTGCCGCGCCGCCTTCAGCAGCGCCAGCACGGTCGCGTCGTCGTGGTCGTGCAGCACCCGCACGAAGGAGATCGTGTCGGCGCCGGGCGGCAGCGCGTCGGTGCGGAAGTCGCCGCCGAACACCGCGGCGCGGTCGGCGAGCCCGGCCGCCGCGAGCCGCGCCTCGGCCCGCCCGACCACCGCCGGCAAATCGAACAGCATCAGCGACAGTTTCGGGAACCGCGCGCCGGCCGCCGCCAGGAAGGCCCCCTCCCCGCCGCCGACGTCGAGCAGGCAGCGCCGCCGCCCGAGTTTTACCGCCGAGAACACCTCGTGGGCGACGAACGCCTGGGTCGCCGCCATCAGCTGCGAATAGGCGCCGACCTGGGCATCCGGCAGCGTGCCCGGCCGCGGGTCGCGGGCATAGGCCCAGAAGCGCGACAGCGCCGTCTCCTTCTCCCGGTCGGCGAGCAATGCGACCGGATCGGCGAGGTCGGCATAGAGAAGCGTGTGGTGCTCGATCATCTCGGCGAGGCCGCCGGCGCCGCGCAGCGCCGCCCCGTGAATGCCGAGGCCGAATCGGTCCGGCCCGCGCCGCTCGGTGAGGTCGAGCGTGGCGGCGGCCTCGAGCAGCCGGCGCATCGCGTCCGGCGACAGCCCGGTGCGCGCCGCCAGCGCATCGACCTCCTGCGGCCCGTCGGCCAACAGGTCGAACACCTTCAGCCGCACGCAGGCGAGCAGGATTTGCGAATAGACGAAGCCGGCGACGAGGTCGAACAGCGCCCGCGTGCGCCGCCGCGCCAGCGCCCGGGTCGGCGGAAAGGCGGCGGCGAGACGCTGGAAGCGCGCACTCGCCAGCATCCGGTTGCGCAAGGCGAACCAGCGCTCGGCCAACCCGGAGGGGCGTTTCACGCTATGCGGCGCCGCGTCCACCTCGCCGCTCTCGCTTTCGTGGTGAGGTTCGTGGTGAGGACGGATCCGACGCGCCGGGAGAGCGGCGCGCCTCGGCGTCTCGGGGGCTCGGCGTCTCGGCCGCCCGGCGGCGGAGACGGCGTCCGGCGGAAGGCGTCGCCCGCCCGCCGCCGACGTCGGGCGATCAGGCCGCGACCGCGGCGAGCCGCTTCGGCACCAGCCGCTTGACCTCCGAGCGGATCAGCAGGCGCAGCGCCTCGCCGCCGGGGCAGTCCGGAATCGCGCCGATCGCGCCCTTCACCAGCTCCTCGAGCCGCGCCATCGCGCCCTCGATGCCGAGCTGGGTGACCGCGCTCGGCCGGCCGAGCGTGACGTCCTTGCCGACCGGCTTGCCGAGCTCCTCCTCGTCGGAGGCGGCATCGCGCAGATCGTCGGCCACCTGATAGGCGAGGCCGATATTCGCCCCGACCGCCCGCCACGGCGCCGGATCGGCACCGGCCGCCGCCGCGCCGAGCATGGTCGCCGCCGAGAACAGCGCGCCGGTCTTCTGCTCGTGATACTCGGCGAGGTCGCAGCGCGGCTCGCATTCCCACGCCTGCCCGGCGGCGATGCCGTGCGGCATGCCGACCGACTGGCCGACGATCCGCATCACCGCCGGCAAACGCTCCGGCGAGCACGGCACATAAGCGAGCTGCTCGAACGCCAGCACGATCAGCGCGTCACCGGCCAAGACCGCGATCCGCTCGCCATAGGCGGCGTGCACCGACGGCTTGCCGCGCCGCAGCGAGGCGTCGTCGAAGCACGGCAGGTCGTCGTGGATCAGCGAGGCGCAATGGAGGAACTCGATCGAGGCCGCAGCCGCGTCGGTCAGCGCCGGCTGGTCGTCGCCGCAGGCCGCCGCCGCCGCCAGGCACAGCCGCGGCCGCACCCGCGCCCCCTTCGGGAACACCGCGTACCGCATCGCGGAGGCCAGCTTGCTCGGAGCGCTGGGAATCTCGGCCCGCGTCAGCGCGGCATCGAGTGCCTGCTCGATCCGTGTGATACCATCCATGATCGCAGCCCCCGTTTCGGACCTGCCGAAATGTAATGATCGGTTGTCACATATAAGTGTAACGCACTATAGACGGTTGCACGGCGAACTCAACGGTAATTCCACGGACGGGGGCCTTGGCGAACACGGCGATCGTGGTCGGAGCGGGCATCGGCGGCCTCGCGGCAGCCGTCGACCTGGCGGTGGCGGGGGTCGCCGTGACGGTGGTGGAAGCCGCCGCGACGCCGGGCGGAAAAATCAGGCGGGTGCCGGTCGCCGGCACCTCGATCGACGCCGGCCCGACCGTGCTGACGATGCGCTGGGTGTTCGAGGATCTGCTCGCCGCCGCCGGCACCTCGGTCGCGCGCGAATTGTCGCTGCAGCCGCTCGAGCTGATCGCCCGCCACGCCTGGAGCGCCACCGAGCGGCTCGATCTGTTCGCCGATCTCGACCGCTCGGCCGACGCCGTCGGCGACTTCGCCGGCGCGGCGGAAGCGCGCGGCTTCCGTGAGTTTTGCGCCCGCGCCGCGCGGATCTATCGCGTGCTCGAGAAGCCGTATCTGTGCGGCAGCCGGCTGCGCACCCCGTTCGGCCTGGTGAAGCGCGTCGGCTTTCACCGGCTGTCCGATCTGATCGCCCTGTCGCCCTATGCGACGCTGTGGAGCGCGCTCGGCCGCCATTTCCGTGACCCGCGGCTGCAGCAGCTGTTCGGCCGCTACGCCACCTATGTCGGCTCGTCGCCGTTCCAAACGCCGGCGACGCTGATGCTGGTCGCCCATGTCGAAGGCGAGGGCGTGTGGGTGATCGAGGGCGGCATGCACCGGCTCGCGACCGCCCTCGCCACCGTCGCCACCCGGCTCGGCGTGACGTTTCGCTACGGCACGCCGGTGCGCGAGGTTCTGGTCGACCGCACGATGGGCGCCACCGGCGTCGTGCTCGATGGCGGCGAGCGCCTCGCCGCCGACAATGTGGTGCTGAACACCGACGTCGGCGCGGTGGCGAGCGGCCTGCTCGGCGAAGACGTCTCGCACGCAGCGCCGAAAATTCCGCCGGCGATCCGGTCGCTGTCGGCGCTGACCTGGACGGTGGCGGCGCAGACCGACGGCTTTCCGCTGCATCACCACACGGTGTTCTTCTCGCGCGACTACCGCGCAGAATTCGACCGGCTGTTCGGCGAGCGGCGCTTTCCGCACGAGCCGACCGTCTATGTCTGCGCGCAGGATCGCGGCGCCGATCCGAGCGTGACGCCGCAAGGGCCGGAGCGGCTCTTGTGCCTCGTCAATGCGCCGGCGATCGGCGACCGGCCGATCGACCCCGCCGCGATCGAGGCGTGCGAAAACGCCGCACTGGAAAAACTCGCCGCCTGCGGCTTGACGATCCGCTACCGGCCGGAGGCGAGCCGCCTCACCACGCCGGCCGACTTTCACCGGCTCTTTCCGGGAACCGGAGGAGCCCTCTACGGAAGGGCATCGCACGGATGGACGGCATCGTTCAGGCGCCCGGGATCGCGCACCCGCATTCCGGGCCTGTATCTCGCGGGGGGCAGCACGCATCCGGGACCGGGCTTGCCGATGGCGGCGCTGTCGGGACGGCTGGCGGCAGCCGCGCTGATTTCGGACCGCGCTTCGACGAGGCGGTCGCACCCGGCGGGTATCTGTGGTGGTACGTCGACGCGGTGAGCGACGACGGGCGCCACGCGCTCACCATCATCGCCTTCGTCGGCAGCGTCTTCTCGCCTTATTACGCCTGGGCCCGCAAGCGCGCGGCCGCGCCGTCCGCGGTCGATCCGCACGACTTCTGCTCGCTCAACGTCGCGCTCTACGGCGACTGCCGGCGCTGGGCCATGACCGAGCGGGACCGCGGCGCGCTCTCTCGCGACGCCTCCTCGCTGGCGATCGGCCCGAGCGCGCTCGCCTGGGACGGCACGACGCTGACGATCGAGATCGACGAGACGGCGACGCCGCTGCCCTCGCGCCTGCGCGGCACCGTGCGCGTGCGGCCCGCCGGCCTCACCGGGAAAAGCTTCGCGCTCGACGGTGCCGGCTTGCATCGCTGGCGGCCGATCGCGCCGTGCTCGGACGTCGAGGTCGATCTCGCGCGGCCCGGCCTGTCGTGGCGCGGCCACGGCTATCTCGACAGCAATATCGGTGACGAGCCGGTGGAGAGCGCGTTCGTGCGGTGGGACTGGTCGCGGGCGGCCCTGCCGGACGGCAGCGCAGCGGTGCTCTATCACGCGATCCGCCGCGGCGCGGACGGCGGCGAGGGCGCGGAGACCGGGCTCGCCTTGAAGTTCGATCGCAGCGGGGCGGTGACGGAGTTCGATGCGCCGCCGCCGGTGATGCTGCCGGCCAGCGCCTGGCGGGTGCCGCGCGAGACGCGGGCCGATCCCGGCACTGCGGTGACGATCGTCGACACGCTGGAGGACACGCCGTTCTATGCGCGCTCGCTGATCACCGGCACGCTCGGCGGCGAGCCGGTGACCGCCGTGCACGAGAGCTTGTCGCTCGACCGCTTCGCCGCCCCCTGGGTGCAGGCGATGCTGCCGTTCCGCATGCCGCGCCGCCGCACCCGGCGGTGACACGCGCCGACGAAAACACGACGACGAGACACGACGACCTCCACCGCGGTCGGCCGAACGCCGGCGCGGTGGAGGTCGTGATCACGATCAGTCGCGGCGGCGGATGCCGGCCGTGTCGTCGGAGAACGCGCGCTTCACGTCCTCCTTGTTCGAGCTCTTGCTCATGAAGCCGAAGCCATAGACGATGGCGAAGGCCGCCACCGCTCCGATGGTCATGAAGGCGAGCGCAGGAATGATTCCGGCGTCCATGTGAGAACCTCCTCGTTGGCTGGTCTGCGGCGGCGGGACGGCGACCTGCCGGCTCCTCGTCCGCCGGGCGCGCTGCACGCGCCGCGTGACAAGCCAACGCGACACTCACTCATTCGATCCGGCGGAAAAGCCGCGACCGCCGCGAAACGAGCACCGAGGTAGGACGGTAAGAAAGTCCGCTCGGTCGGCGGAATTATTCCGGCGGCAGAAAGCCATCGCCTCGTCCTGCGGGCCGCCGAAGACGGCGTGTCGAAGGACGAGGGCGGGCTCGGTCGCCGTCGGGATCAGCGCCAGGAGATCTCGAAGGCGCAGGCTGGCGCGCCGTTCGCCTGGCAGGCGGTCTCGATCACCACGGATTTCGGATGAACGAGCGTGCGAAACAGCCGCTCGAAGGTCGCGCCGTAATAGTCGCACAGGGGCGTGTGCATGTGCTCGGGCGACGATGCGCCACGGCACACCGGGCAGTTCGCGATGGAGAAGCGCACCGGATGCCCGGCCACGGCGGAGAACTCGCCCGAGCCCGCAAAGGTCCAGGCGTGCTTGCCGATCGCGCCGAGCAGAATTTTTGCCGACAGCCTTGCCGGCAAGATTTTCAGGATCGGCTGCACGCGCTTCGGGATGCGCACCGCGAGCAGATAGTCGGCGGTCCGCCGCCCGGCGTCGGCCGCGACCTTTTTCGCGCGCGCCACACCGAGGTCGGCCCGCACCACCGTGTGGAGGGCGACGACGTCGCGCTCGTCGACCATGTGCTCGGGGACCGACACGAGGTGATGCGACAGCCCCGCCGCGGCGAACAGCCGCGCCGTCTCGGCCTCGCCGACCTCCTCGCGCAACGCCTCGATCATCCGGATGATGGCGTTCGGCCCGATGCGGGCGACCGGCGCCGCCGCAGGCGCGTGCGTCGCCGGATCACGAACGGCATGGTCGTGAGAGGGTTGTTCGGTGACGCTGGACACGACGACCCCGATCGGGTGTGGCCTGCGCGGCCCGTCTCGCCCCACTGCTCACTGGAGAGGTCGGCGCGGCGAGCGCAGAAAAACCGCGCCGGTGAGGGACGTCCGTCACGTGCTCCGAGATGCGGGTCGCCCCCTCACCCGCCCTCGCGTCGCTCGGGCACCCTCTCCCGCGCGGGGAGAGGGTGAGACCGGCACCGCCGCGGAGCCGACAAAAGGGTCGTCAACCCGCAGCGGTGATCGTCGCGGCCGTCAGCAGGCGCGCACGGCTTCCGGCTTGTCGTCTTTCTTCTTCTTGCGGCCCTTCGGGGCCGCCGCGAGCTCCGCCTGCTGGGCGGTGGTGATCTTGCGGGTCTCGTCGAAGCCGAAATCGACCTTCTTCGACTGCGGGCCCCAATAGCCGACCCGGCCGAGATCGTAGAACTTCCGCTCGAACGAGCTCTTCAGATAGGCCTTCATGCAGCCCATCATGTAGCGGCGCTTCTCACGATCCCGGATGAACGGATACTCCAGGAACATCTTGCGCATGTAGAAGCGGCGGTAGTTGTGCATCACGCGGTCGAGCAGCTCGGTGCGCTCCATCGCGTCCGGCTTCATGATCGGCGTGACGAAATTGTACTTCTCGAAGTCGAACACCTCGACCTTGTCGCCCATCTCCTGGAACAGGTCGGAGAACGGCCACGGGGTGTACATCGACCAGTTGGCCATGTCGCAACCCCAGTCGCGGGCCATCTTGTAGGTCTCTTCGAGCGTTTCGCGGGTCTCGTTCTCGAGGCCGACGATGAACTGCGCCTCGGAGACGATGCCGTGCTTGCGCAGCAGCTCGATGGCGCGCTTGTTCTGCGCCACCGTCGTCTCCTTGTTGAACAGATCGAGCTTGAGCTGGGCCGCCGCCTCGGTGCCGAGCGAGATGTGGATCAGGCCGGCCTTGCGATAGAGCGGCAGCAGCTGCTCGTCGCGCAGCACATCGGTGACGCGGGTGTTGATGCCCCAGTTCACCGGCAGCTTCCGCCGCACCAGCTCCTCGCACAGCGCGACGAACTTCTTCCGGTGAATGGTCGGTTCCTCGTCGGCGAGGATGAAGAAGCCGACGCCGTACTCCTTCACCAACACCTCGATCTCGTCGACCACCTTGATCGGATCACGGACCCGGTAGGTGCGCCAGAACTTCCACTGCGAGCAGAACGAGCAGGTGAACGGACAGCCGCGGGCGAAGTTCGGCACCGCGAGGCGGGTGCCGAGCGGAATGTAGATGTACTTGTTCCAGTCGAGGATGCCCCAGTCGGGGCTGAGAATGTCGAGATTCTCGATCGGCGGGGCGGCCACGGTGGCGACGATGTTGCCGCCGTCCGAATAGGCGATGCCCTTGACCGTCTCGGGGTTCTTCTTGAACTCGCCGGAGTCGATCGCGCGCACGAGATCGAGCAGGATCTGCTCGCCTTCGCCGCGGATCACCACGTCGACCCACGGCGCCTCGGCCAGAACCTGCTTGTACATGAAGGTCGCGTGGATGCCGCCGAGCACGGTGACCGCGTTCGGGCACTCCTCCTTGGCGATCTGCAGCGCGCGCTCGGCCTTGTAGATGGCCGGGGTGATCGCGGTCGCGCCGATCACGTCGGGCTTGTCGCGGCGGATCTCCTCACGAAGCTGCTCCTCCGTGAGATTGTCGGTCATCGCGTCGACGAAGCGGACGTCGGTGTAGCCGTTCGCCTTGAGGGTGCCGGCCAGATAGGCGACCCAGGCCGGCGGCCAATTGCCGGCGATTTCCGCTCCGCCCGAGTGATAGTTGGGATGCAGGAGCAGAATGCGCATGACGACCTCCCAGTTTCCGACCGACTGTCAACGGGCATTAGACATCGGCGAGTGACAACGCAAATTGACAATTGTCATGCAAACCCGCTGCACGGCGTGCGGCGGGCTGCGGCATTACGTCCGCGGCTCGAGCGAGCCGACCGGCCCGCGCTGCTCCAGGCGGCCGAACAGATCGACCACCCAGGCAATGCGCCGGGCAAAGTTCCACCACGGCACGGCGGTCGGGTCGGGCCGGGCGCCGTTGGCGAGCGGGCTCGCGATCACGGCGTCGACCAGGAAGCGGGTCTCGTCGAGCGGCGGCGGCGGCGCGCCCACTCCCTTGGCGACGAAGGGCGCCTGGGCGAAGGTGCGGCCGAGCAACGCGAGCTTGCGGCGCCCGCACACATAGGCGCGGCGCGACACCGAATCGTAGCCCGCCTTCTCCACCTCGCGGCCGATCTCGGCATACATGATGCGGGCGGCGAGGATGCCGGGCCGGCACGGCAGCGGCAGATGGGCGATGCCGGCCTCCGAGCGGGCATAGAGCCGGTCGGCGGCGTCGAGCATGCGCCGAACGACCCGGCCGAGGCGCGCGTCGAACACCGGGTCGGCGAGCCAGGCGTCGGGGTCGAGCCCCTCCTCGCGCATCCAGGCGAGCGGCAGATAGATGCGCCCCATGCGGGCGTCCTCGCCGACGTCGCGGCAGATGTTGGTGATCTGCATCGCGACGCCGAGGTCGCAGGCCCGGGCGATCACGTCGGGGTCGCGCACGCCCATCAACAGCGTCATCATCGCGCCGACGGTCGAGGCGACGCGGGCCGAATAGGCGGCGACGCCGGAGAAATCCTCGTAGCGGCGGCCGTCGGTGTCCCAGGCGAGCCCTTCGAGCAGAGCCTCCGGAATGGCGCGGGGGATCGCGTAGCGCGCCACCATGTCGGCAAAGGCGCGGTCGGTCGGGGTCGGCAGCGGCCGCCCCGCATAAGCGAGCGCGAGCCGCTCGCGCAACCGCTCGAGCGCGTCGCATTCGCGGCCGGCGCAGTCCACCTCGTCGTCGGCGAACCGGCAGAAGGCGTACAGCGTGTAGGCCGGGCAGCGGATCGTCGCCGGCAGCAGCAGCGAGGCCGCGAAGAACGTGCGCGAGCCCTGCCGGATCATCGCCCGGCAGGCCGCGAGGTCCTCCGCGGAGGCGTTAGGATTTTCGAGCCAGATCGGCACCATGGGGCACCACGGAGTCGAGCACGCGGGCGGACGACAGGACACCCGGGACACCGGCGCCCGGATGGGTGCCGGCGCCGACCAGATAGAGCCGGTCGACCTCCTCGCTGCGGTTGTGGGGACGGAACCACGCGCTCTGGGTGAACACGGGCTCGAAGCCGAACGCCGCCCCGTGCACGGAGCGGAGACGCATTTGAAAATCGACCGGGGTGATCAGCCGCGACGGCACGATCGCCTCGTCGAGGCCCGGCAGCACGGTGCGGCCGAGCTTTTCCGCGATGGCCCGCCGATAGGGCTCGGCGGCGTGGGCCCAATCGATCCCGCCCTCGAGGTTCGGGACCGGCGAAAGCACATAGAAGGTGTCGCAGCCGGGCGGCGCGAGCGACGGATCGGTCACCGTCGGGTGATGCAGATAGAGGCTGAAGTCGGGCGCGAGGACCTTCTTGTCGAAGATGTCGCGCAGCAGCTCCTTGTAGCGCGGCCCGAGCAGGATCGTGTGGTGCGGCACGCCCGGATACTTGCGGCGCGTGCCGAAATACCAGACGAACAGGCTCATCGTGTAGCGGGAGCGCGCCAGCTTCTTGTCGGTCCAGCGGCGGCGCACCTCGGGCGGCAGCAGATAGCGATAGGTCCAGGCGGCGTCGGCATTGGAGACCACGACGTCGGCCGGGATGGTCTCGCCGGAGGCGAGCTTCACGCCGGTCGCCGCACCGCGCTCGACGGTGATCTCGGTCACCTCGGTGTCGCAGCGGACGGTGTTGCCCTGGCTCTCGACCAGCTTCACCATCCCCTCGATCAGCGCGCCGGTGCCGCCCATCGGGAACCACACGCCGAACTCGTTCTGCAGATAGGAGATCAGGCAGTAGATCGAGGTGGTGGCGAACGGGTTGCCGCCGATGAAGAGCGGATGGAAGGACAGCGCGATCCGCAGATGCGGGTCCTTCACGTATTTGGCGGCGAGGCCGTGGACGGTGCGCCAGCTCTGCAGGCGGACGAAGTCCGGCAACACCTTGGCCATCGCGCCGAGCGAGTGGAACGGCACGTTGGAGAGCTTCTCGAAGCCGACCTCGTAGATCGACTTGCTCTGCTCCATGAAGCGCTGGTAGCCCTCGAGGTCGCCGGGAGCGATCCGCGACACCTCCTGGCGCATCGTCTCGAGGTCGCCGCGCTCGGTGAAGGTCTCGCCGTCGTCGAACAGGATCTTGTAGAACGGATCGATCTTCTTGAGCGTGATGTCGTCGGCGAAGCGGCGGCCGGCGAGCGCCCACAGCTCGTCGAACAGCTTCGGCAGCGTGACGATGGTCGGGCCGGCGTCGAAAGTGAAGCCGTCCTGGCGGAAGACGTAGGCGCGCCCGCCCGGCCGGTCGAGCCGCTCCAGCACGGTGACGCGATAGCCGCGCGCGCCGAGCCGGATCGCGGCGGCAAGCCCGCCGAACCCGCTCCCGATCACCACCGCATGAGGCATGCGAGCCCCGTCCCGGGTCCCGGGGGGACTCGCTCGATCGACTGTCAATGTAGACATCACGCGGGGACTGTAACAGCTTATTGACAGTCCATCCAGAGGTCCGAAACGCCAAACCGCCACATCGTGGTTCTACGCATGCGACGCGGTGAAAGACCCGTTTCGCGGGCTCCGGAGCCGGAACCGGTCGTCGGGGCCGGTCGCGTCTCGGCCGGCGTCGGCGTCCGGGGTCTCGGAGCGTCCGGCGAGCGCCGCCCGGACCGCCGCGGGGTTTTTCGCAATCGTCACAAGGAAGCTGCGGGCCGCGGTGTCCGGCGTCGAGCGCCCCTGCTCCCAGTTCCGCACGGTCGCGGGATCGAGCCCGAATTCTATCGCGAACGCGTCCTGCGACAACCCGGTCGCCTCGCGCACCGCGCGAACGTCGACCGAGGCCGGCGCACCGTAGGGCGTGGCGACGACGCCGCAGGCCGCGAGATCGGCGGTGAGCGCCGCGAGGTCTTCCACCATCGGCAGCGCGACCACCGCTTCGCCCCGGTCGAACAGATCGTTCACCACGGCATGCGCCTGCCGAAGCGACAGATGGCGTTTTGCGAGCGCCAACGCGGCCCGCGGTGCACCGAGCCGCCCGACCTCACACGTCAGGCGGACGGTGGCGGGTGAACCGGAGAGGACGCGGGGTACGTCCCGAACCCGCACCCGAGGTCCTTCGAGCGCCTTCAACCGTGATCGTATCGACATCGAGCGCCTCCATGGCGTCTCGGGCGACCCTGCGGAGCACGAGTCGCGCACAATTCTCAACCTGCAGTCGAGAGATTACCGACCCCGACCTCGCGTGCAAAGCTCTCGATCGCCTGCACCACCTCCAGCGGCTTCTCCTCGTGGGCGAGGTGGCCGAGGCCCCGCAGATAGACGAGGCGGGTGCCGGGGATGCGATCGCGCACCGTGAAGGCCTCTTCCGGCGCCACCGTGCCGTCGCGCCCGCCGACCACCAGCAAGAGCGGCACCGCGAGCTTCGGCAGGTCGTCGACCAGTTGTGCGAGGTCCCAGCTCGCCATCATGGCCAAGGCCGCATGAACGTGCCCCGGGCTCTTGGCGAGCCGCCCGTAGAGCGCCGCGCCGCGCGGCTCCAGCCGCGAGCCGGTGCGCGCGAGCATGCTCTCGATCATCGCCGGGTCGGCGGCACGGCCGGCGAAGAAGCGGGCGGTGGCGCGGTTGCCGGCGAGAAACCGGGCGATCGGCGAGAAGATCTTTCCGGCGATGCCGCGAAAGGGCATCAGCGCGCCGTTGATCGAGACGAGCCCCGCCGGGGCGATCATGCCGTCGAGCGTCATGCGGATCGCGACCGCAGCCCCGGCCGAGTGGCCGGCCGCGAGCACCGGCGCGACGCCGAGCGCAGCGACCAGCTCGCTCACCGCCGCCGCCATGCCGGGCAGCGACAGCGCGGTGTCGTCGCGAATGCGGGTGAAGCCGTGGCCCGGCAGATCGGGCGCCACCACGGTGAAGTTTTTTGCGAGGAGCGGAAGCACGTCGCGCCAGGAATGCGTCGCCGCCCCGGTGCCGTGCAGCAGAAAGACCGTCGGCCCCTGCCCCGTGACCTGGACGTGCCAATCGATGCCGCCCGCCGCGACGAAGCGGCTCGCCTCCCGGTTCGGCCAGTCGCGGCCGTCCCGCTCCCACACCAAATGCTCGCTCATGCGAGATAGGTAAGTTCCCGGCCGGATCCGCGCAACTCCAGCGCGATGCCGCGGTGCATGACGGCAAGGTGACGGGCCGGGATGCGACGACGAGGCGCGACGCACGCTCCGCGCCGTGGCGGCGCACGGCGCGACACGGCATGCCGCAGTCGCCGCCGACGCCATGCAGCCCGCGCAGACACCGACCCTGCGTGCGCCCCGTTCGTGCGCCCCATCCGTGCGTCCATGCCTGCGCCGAGAGCCCCGGCCGAGCCGTGATCGTATGACGAAACGAATCACGAAACCGCAGCTGCGGCGCCATCCGGGCGCGCTGCACCTTCGCGCGCTGACGTCGTTCGCTGCAGGCGATCGGAGCGACACCGCGTCCGAACGCCACGTGGCAGACGAATTCGCGCCCGCTCTCGAGCGAAACGAACGCCCGCGCTGTCGACAATGGACGCGCCGTCGCATGTCGCACCGCATCACGCGCCGTGCGCGCGGCTCCCATGCACGACGACACCCGCGTTGCAGCGCGCCTGCGCCGGCGGCATCTCGAAACCGTCCACGTCGTGTCGGCCGCGCATTTCACGAGATCGGCCGCGCGACGGTCCGCAATACGTGACGACGTTATCATCACCGCGGGTTGAGCATTCCTTCCGCACTGCAGATCATTCTTCGCAAATGCAGCAACCCGTTCTCAGCACAGCAGCAATTCACGCTGCCGTCTACGTGTAACGCCGGATGGCGAGGGGCGCCGCGAGCCCGGATGGTTCGTATGCTCCGTGTATGCGTCTCGATCGTCGTCGCGTGAAAGATCACGCCCCCTGCCGCGACATGCGGTTCGTTCAGCACGAGGCGGTCGTCGCCGATCTCGCCTGGATTGCACGACACGCGGGTCTGGCAGCCGGGCTCCGTAACTTTTCCGTCGACGACGATTGAGGCAGCATTCACGGAGGTGACTTTGACCAGTTGCCATCATCGGGAGGCTTCATGACTTACCAGATCGATCCGCGGACGACCCTCCGGCCGACCACCGCGGCCGCCGTGGCCGCACTCGTGCTCGCCGTGGCCGTCTCCGGTCCGGCCCGCGCGGAATTCCCCGAGAAGACGATCGAGATGACCACGCTGTTCGGTGGTCCGGCGCAAACGACCAGTCAGGTTCTCGCCGACCTGATGTCGAAGGCGATCGGCCAGCCGGTGATCACCGTCAGCCGTCCGGGCGGCGGCGGCGCGATCGGCTACACCTACATCCACAGCGCCGCGCCCGACGGCTACAACATCGTGTTCAGCTCGAACTCGATCTCGACGGTCTATTGGCAGGGCAAGCTTCCCTTCAATTATGCCGAGCTCGCGCCGATCGCGCAGACCGGCGTCGAGGTGCCGGTGCTGGCGGTCCGCGCCGACGCCGGCTGGAAGACGCTGAAGGACCTCCAGAAGGCCGCGAAGGAGAGCGGCAAGAAGCTGCGCGTCGGCGTGTCCGGCCTCGGCAGCTTCACCCATCTCGCCTCGGCGGCGCTGTTCGACCGGCTCGACATCCCGGTCGTCTACATCCCGTACGGCGAGGGCCGCGCGCCGGCCGAGCTGCTCGGCGGACGCATCGACGCGGCGCTGCAGTGGTCGAGCCAGTTCGCCCCGCACGTCAAGGCCGGCACCATCGACGTGCTGTGCATGACCAGCAAGGAGAAGGTGAAGCTCGCGGTCGAGACCGAGACCTGCGACTCCCAGGGCGCCACCGGCCTCGACCTGACGATCTGGCGCGGCCTGCACGCCCCCAAGGGCACGCCGCCCGAGGTGATCGCCAAGCTGCAGGACGCCGCCAAGTCCGCGGTCGCGTCGCCCGACTACGCCAAGGCCGCCGACAATCTCGGCTTCACGCCGCTCTACAAATCGGCCGCCGACTTCGGCTCCATGATCGCCGAGAGCGACAAGGAGATCGGCCAGTTGATGACCAAGCTCGGCATCAACAAGGTGAGCAAGTAAGCGGACGCATCATGACCGACCGCACCCGTGACATCTTGACCGGAAGTGTTCTCCTGATCATCGCCCTCGTGTGGATCGGTCTCGTCTACGGGACGATTCCCGGTGCCATGGGCTCTGCGACCAGCGCCCGCACCTATCCGCTCGCCGCAGGGTACGGCCTCGCCGGCCTCTCGGCGCTGCTGATCGTGGGAGCGTTCCTGCGCACGTCCAAAGGCTCCGGCGCCAAGCGCGCCGGAGCCGTGCTCGACGGCTTCGAATGGAGGGCCATCGCCACGACCTTCGGGTTCCTGGCGATCTACATCCTGCTTCTGCAGTATTTCGGCTTCGTCCTCGCGACCGTCGTCGGGATCGCCGCCTTCCTCGTCCTCGTCCTCGGAAAGCGATCGCCGGTTCTCGTGCTCGGCTACTCGCTCGGCTTCACCTTCACGATCTGGCTCGTGCTGGGTGAGCTGCTCGCCGTGTATCTGCCGCGCGGCGAGCTGTTCAACTTGTTCTGAGGACGACGATCATGGATACCTTCATCGCTGCCCTCTCGATGTCGATGAGCTGGTCGACCCTGGTCGCCAGCGTGTTCGGCGCCGCAGTGGGCCTGATCTTCGGCGCGATTCCGGGCCTCACTTACTCCATGGCGCTCGCCATGGTGCTGCCCATCACCTTCACGATGAGCCACGAGCCGGCCATCGCCATGCTGCTCGCCACTTACATCGGCGGCATGACGGGCGGTGCCGTGTCGGCGATCCTGATCGGCGTGCCGGGTACCCCGTCGGCCGCCGCGACCGTGATCGACGGCGAGCACATGGCGAAGCAGGGCAAGGCCTCCATCGCCGTCGGCATCGCGACCATTGCCGGCTGCATCGGTGGAATCCTCTCCCTCGTCGTGATGATGTCCTCGGTGGACGCCCTCGCCCGGGTGGCCATCTCGTTCGGCCCGGCCGAGATCACCGCCCTCGTGGTGTTCGGCCTCTCGACCATCTGCGGGCTGGCCGGCGGATCGCTCGTCAAAGGCTTGATCGGCGGCGTCATCGGCCTGATGCTCATGAACATCGGCCAGGACCCGATCGACGGCGTGCCGCGCTTCACCTTCGGCACCACCACGATGCTGCAGGGCGTCGACCTGCTCGTCGCGATGATCGGCCTGTTCGCGGTGCCGCACGTCGTCACCGTGCTCGGCACCTACTGGCGGGGCAAGGAGATGCGGATCGAGGCGGGCGACGTCCGCACCGAGCTGCCCTCCCTGCGGCTCTTGTTCGCCCAGAAATGGAACCTGCTCCGCTCGTCGCTGATCGGCACCGTGGTCGGCGCCATTCCCGGCACCGGCGGACCGATCGCGGCGTTCCTCGCTTACGACCAGGCGCGGCGCTGGTCGAAGCATCCCGAGCGTTTCGGGAAGGGCGAGGTGTCCGGCGTGGTGGCGCCCGAGGCGTCCAATCACGCGGTCACCGGCGGCGCGATGATCCCGCTGATCGGCCTCGGCATCCCGGGCGATCCGGCGACCGCCATCATCCTCGGCGGCCTGCTGATCCACGGCATCCAGCCCGGCCCGCTCCTGTTCATGGAGAAGCCGGACGTCATCATGTCGATCTATCTCCTGTTCGTGCTGGCCTATCTCATCACGGCGGTGATTCAGCTGTTCGGTGTGCGCGTCTTCGTCAAGGCGCTCCGGGTTCCCCCGCACCTGATGGCGCTCGGCATCATGGTGATGTGCGTGGTCGGCTCGTTCGCGATCCGCAACTCGCTGTTCGACGTCGGCGTGATGTGCACGGTGGGCTTCGTCGCCTACTGGCTCATCAAGGGCGGCATCCCGGTCACCCCGATCCTGCTCGGCCTGGTGCTCGGCCCGACCCTCGAGCGCGAGTCGCGCACGGCGCTGATCATGTCGGAGGGATCGCCGTCGATCTTCGTGGACTCCTACACGGGCCTGCTGTTCTGGGGGCTCGCCGCGCTGATCCTGATCGGCCAGGTGATCACGATCGTGCGGTCGAAGCCCGCGGCGTCCGCCGCCGGGAAGAGCTGACGAAACGGGCCCGGCAGCGTTCCGGCCTGCCGGGCCACCACACGAGGGAAAAACAAGAAGATCAGACCGGAAAAGAAGAGAACGTTCGCGTTCCGAAAATGTCAGCCGTCCGACGCCGGGCGGTGCACGGGGAAATCAACTGATGTCTGTCACCAATGTCGCCGTGGACGCGCCGGTCGCCGCGCCCGCCAAGAAGAAAACACCATTCTACAAGAAGATGTACGTCCAGGTGATCGCCGGCGTCATCCTCGGTGTGATCCTCGCCTTCGCCTATCCGAACATCGCGGTCGAGATGCGGCCGCTGGCGATCGTCTTCATCAAGTCGATCAAGATGGTGATCACGCCGGTGATCTTCCTGACCATCGTGGTCGGCATCGCCAAGATGGGCGACATGCACCGTGTCGCCAATGTCGGCGTGAAGGCGCTTCTGTATTTCGAGGTCGCCTCGACGCTCGCGCTGATCATCGGCCTGATCGTCATCAATGTCTGGCCGATCGGCTCGAACATCCACGCCGACCCGGCCGCGCTCGACACCAAGATGATCGAGGGCTTCGCCAAGCAGGCGACCAACCTGACGATGTCCCACTTCCTGATGGGCATCATCCCGAACACCTTCGTGTCCGGCTTCGCCGAAGGCAACATGCTGCAGGTGGTGTTCGTCGCGACCATCTTCGGCTTCGCGCTGACCATGACCGGCGAGCGCGGCCGCCCGGTGATCGACCTGCTCGATCGCACCACCGCCGCCTTCTTCGGCATGGTCCGCATCTTCATGTATCTCGCGCCGCTCGCCGCGTTCGGCGCGATGGCGTTCACCGTCTCGAAGTTCGGCGCCAAGACGCTGATCGACCTCGGCCAGCTGATCCTCGGCGTCTACATCGTCAGCATCCTGTTCGTGATCGGCGTGCTCGGCAGCTTCCTGAAGATCGCCGGCTTCAACATCTTCCACGTCCTCAACTACTTCAAGGACGAGTGGCTGTTCTGCCTGGCCGCCACCTCCGGTGAGGCGATGCTGCCGCGCTGCATGGAGAAGCTCGAGAAGATCGGCGTGTCGCGCGAGGTGGTCGGCCTCGTGATGCCGTCCGGCCTGTCGTTCAATACCGACGGCACCGCGATCTACATGACCATGGGCCTGATGTTCATGGCGCACGCGCTCGGCATCGAGATGACGATCTGGCACCAGGTCACCGTGCTGATCGTGATGCTGTTCACCTCGAAGGGCGCGGCCGGCGTCGCCGGTGCGGGCTTCGTGGCGCTCGCCGCCACCATGCCGTCGATCGGCGAGATCCCGGTCGGGGCGCTCGCACTGTTGATCGGCGCCGACAGCTTCATGTCGCAGATCCGCGCCGCCACCAACCTGATGGGCAACGTGATCGCCACTCTGGTGGTCGGCCGCTGGGTCAAGGGCGTCGACTATCCGCAGGCCCGGCAGGCGCTCGCCACCGGCGACACCGACTGACACCGGCGACCCGTCCGGGTTCCCGGAGGGCGCGCCTTCGACCAGGAGGCGCGCCCTCGTTCGTATCCGGGGCCGAACGCTCGGTCCCGCTTTTCACAGGAGTTCGAGATGTCGTCACCGTTCGTCACCACCGCCTGGCTCGAGGAGCACCTCGACGATCCGGCCGTGCGTGTCGTCGAAATCTCCAACGTCGCCGAGCCGAAGCTCTATTGCGAAGGCCACGTCCCGGGCGCCGCCTGGGTCTACTGGAAGACCGCGTGCTGGCACGAGACCGATCGCGAGCTGGTGTCGCCGGCCGCGATGGCGAAGCTGTTCGGCTCGCTCGGGATTGGGCCCGACACCACCGTGGTGCTGTACGGCGACCCGGTGCAGTACGGCACCTACGCCTATTGGGCGTTCACGATGGCCGGGCACCGCAAGCTTCTGATGCTGGATGGCGGCCGCCGCCGCTGGTGGCAGGAGGGCCGCCCGGTGAGCCAGACGGTGCCGACCCTCGTGCCGGTCGACTATCCGGTGCCGGCGACGAAGAACGAGGCGATGCGGGTCGGCCGCGACGATCTGCGCGCGAGCCTCGGCAATCCGCGCCGCCTGATCCTCGACGTGCGCTCGGCGGAAGAGTATCTCGGCGAGCGGGTGGTGGAGTACAGCGCGGCGTTCGATCACGGCGCCATGCGCTACGGCCGCATTCCCGGCTCCCGGCACCTCCACTTCCGCGTCCTGCTGAACGACGACAACTCCTTCAAGACGGCCGACGAGATGAACGCCGCGCTGAAGGCGGCCGGCCTCGACCTGAAACGATACGACGACGTCGTCTGCTACTGCCGGATGACCCATCGTGCGACGCTCGTGTGGGTCGCGCTGGAGAAGATCGCCGGCCACGGCAACATCAAGATCTACGACGGCTCGTGGACCGAATGGGGCTCGATCGTCGGCTTCCCGGTCGAGAAGTGAGCGTCTCTGCCTGCGACGCCGGGCGACCGCCGAGACCAGTCCCGCGCGCCGCACATGACACGAGGGCCGCGCCCGCGGGCGCGGTTTGATCATCGTCATATTCAGATTCTCAGAGGTTTCTAGCTTCGATCGGCGGACCCGGACCCGCCCCCACGGCCGCCCTGCGGCCGGCTCCCGCCGGATCCGCCATCGTCACACGAGGACAGCATGAGCACCTCCACCGACAAGACGTTCGACATCCCCTCGACCATGAAGGCCTGGGTTCTGGACGATCCCGGCGAGCTGCGTCTGACCGACAAGCCGGTGCCGGAGCCCGGCCACGCCGAGGTCTTGGTGCGGGTCGACGCCATCGCCTTCTGCGCCGGCGACATCAGCATCATCACCAAGGGGCCGCCCGCGCTGGTGCACGGCGGCAAGCCGTTCAACAAGAATTTCACACCCGGTCACGAGTATGTCGGCACCGTCGTGAAGCTCGGCGCCGGCGTCGACGAGTTCGAGCTCGGCGACCGCGTGGTGGTCGAGGTGCATTTCGGCTGCGGGCGCTGCGAGCGCTGCCGCGCCGGCATGTACACCGCATGCCTGAACTACGGCATGAACTACGAGGGCCACGACAAGGGCCACCGCGCCAACGGCTTCACCACCGACGGCGGCTTCGCCGAGTACGCGGTCAATCACGTCTCGACGCTGATCCACGTGCCGGACGAGGTCGGCGACGAGGAGGCGACGCTGATCGTCACCGCCGGCACCGCGATGTACGCGCTCGACACGCTCAACGGCCTGGTGGCCGGCGAGAGCGTGGTGGTGCTCGGCCCCGGCGCGATCGGCCTGATGGTGACCGCGGTCGCCAAGGCGCTCGGCGCCCAGCCGGTGATCCTGACCGGCACCCGCGACGAGCGGCTCGCGCTCGGCACCAAGATGGGCGCCGACCACGTGGTCAACATCCGCAAGGAGGACCCGGTCGAGGCGGTCAAGCGCATCACCGGCGGCAAGGGCGTGAACTACGTGGTCGAGGCGTCGGGCGATCCGTCGAGCCTCAACACCGCGATGGACATGCTCAAGCGTGGCGGCAAGATCTGCATGATCGGCTTCCCGGAAAAGCCGGCGTCGGTCGACGTCGCCCGGCTGATCAGGAACCATCTGACGGTCTACGGCATCCGCGGCGAGGGCAAGAGCGCGACCCACCGGGTGGCGGCGCTGATCGAGCAGAAGAAGTTCGACCCGAAGCCGATCCACACCCACACCTTCGGCATGGAGGACGTGCCAAAAGGCTTCCGCTATTCGCGCGACCGCATCGAGGACGCCATCAAGGTCGTCATCAAGATGAAGAAGGACTAATATCAGCGGCGGGAAACTATGGCCTCATCCCGAGGGTCGCCGAAGGCGACGTCTCGAAGGATGAGGCCCGCACCGTGGCCTCGCCCTTCGAGACGCA
>NZ_AKZI01000021.1 GCF_000293785.1 Rhodovulum sp. PH10
CGAAATCGGCTCCGGCGCAGCCCCGTCGGAGTTTCCAAACGGTCTCTCACGGTGCGACACCTTCCGCAGATCCGGTCGAGCCTGTGGGCCGCCAATCTCGATGTGACGAACGGCATCGGGCATTACTACACGGCGCAGTTCTTCGTGTTTCCGGTCCTCTCCGGTGTCCTGTCCGTTCTCTACTTTCATTTCCAGAACGCCTTCGATCCGGGCCATGTCCTGGTGCCGGTGATTCATCTCTATCTCGCTTACTACCTCTACGGTCTCAGCCGGACCTGGCCGTCGCTGCGCTCCTTGATCCGGGACCTCTATCCCGATCTCGCCGCGGCCCTCCCGCGCGATATCGGCAACGACCGTGACCCGAAGGCCGCGGCCTGGAAAAGCCGGATCCGCGGCGCGCCGCGATCGCCGTAGGTTCTTGCGACGGCACGGTCGCCGGCGCAGCCTCGCTCACCCGCCCGTCTCACCCGCCCTTGCGCTTGCCGGTGCGGGCGGAGGCGTCGAGCACGCGGCCGCCGGAGGCCGGCGTCGCTTCGGCGGCTTCCAGCATCTTCAAAAGCGTGTCGAGCCGGTCGGCTTCGCCGGGCGGCTTGTCGAAGCGCAGCCGGCCGATGCGGGGAAACCGCATGGCGACGCCCGACCGGTGCCGGGTCGAGCGCGAGATGCCCTCGAACGCCACCTCGAACACGAGGCCCGTATCCGCCTCGTGCAAAACCTCGCGCACCGGGCCGAACCGGTTCACCGTGTTCTGCCGCACGAACTTGTCGATCTGCAGAAGCTCCTCGTCGGTGAAGCCGAAATAGGCTTTTCCGACTGGCACCAGCGTGTCGCCGTCGGCGCCCGCGGTCCACAGGCCGAACGTGTAGTCCGAATAATAGGAGGAGCGCTTGCCGTGGCCGCGCTGGGCGTACATCAGCACGGCGTCGACCACGAACGGGTCGCGCTTCCACTTCCACCAGAGCCCCTTCGGGCGGCCCGGCAGATAGGCGGAATCGCGACGCTTGAGCATCACGCCCTCGATCGCCTCGGCGTCCGGCCCGGCGCCGACGGTTTCCGGGTTCGCCCGCGCCTTTGCCAGCCCGTCCCAGTCGGAGAACGGAATTTCCGGCGACAGGTCGACGCGGGGATCGCCGAGCTTTTCCACCAGTGCGGCGAGCCGGGCGCGCCGCTCGGTGAGCGGGAGGGCGTGCAAATCCTCGGCACCGTCGCGCAGGAGGTCGTAGGCACGCAGGTGTGCCGGAAACTCGGCCAAGAGCTTGGCGGTCGAGGCTTTCCGGTTCAGCCGCTGCTGCAGCACGTTGAACGACTGAACTCGTGCCTCACGCACGATCAGAAGCTCGCCGTCGAGCGCGCCGTCGAAAGTCAGTCGGTCGAGGAGGTCGGGGAAGGCGCCCGACAGATCCTCGCCGGTGCGGGAGAAGAGGCGGGCGACGTGCCGGCCGTCCGGACAGAAGCCGGCGACGGCCTGGACGCGGATGCCGTCCCATTTCCATTCCGCTGAGAAGTCGGCCGGGTCGAGGGTGGCAAAATCGTCGGCGCCGATCGGATGGGCGAGCATCGGCGGATGGAAGCGGGCGGGGTCGTCTGCCTCCGGCCTTTCGGCGCGCCCCTCGACCCAGGCGAACAAATTCTCGTAAGGCGGCGCGAGGCCGGGCCACAGTACCTCGATCTCGTCGGTATCCGTGTCGCCGAGCGCCGCGACGGCGGTCTTTGCGAGCCGCGCCGACACGCCGATCCTCAAGCCCCCGGTGACGAGCTTGAGGAGCGCCCAGCGGCCGGTCTCGTCGAGCCCGTCGAGCCAGTGCGCGAGCCGGTTCGGCAGCTCGGCTTTTCCCAGCGTTTGCAGGGTCTCGACCACCTCGGCGAGGGAGGGAGCAGGGGGAGGCGCCACGTCCCCTTCTTCACATCGCCCCGCGTGCGGGGAGAGGTCGAAGGCTGCGCTCGCACGGGCTTCGGGCGAGGGGGCGGGCCACATCAGCGCGACCGTCTCGGAAAGGTCGCCGACATAGTCGTAGGACATCGCGAACAGCACCGGGTCGGTGCGCTCGGCGATCAGCGTGCGGATCAGCCCGGGTTTTGCGTGGCGGAACGACAGCGCGCCGGTCAGCGCCGCCAGGGCAAAGCCGCGCTCGGGATCGGGGGTGATGCGGAAATAGTCGGTCATCTGCCGCAGCTTTGCGTTGCGGCCGGGCTCGTAGGCGAGGCGATCCAAAAGCGCGGCGAAGCGGTTCATGCGCCGCTACCCTCGGCCGGCGTATTCGTGGCGGCCTCGGTCGACGCCGCCAAAACCTCGATCTCCTCCTCCTCGCCGTAGCCGACGAGATGCAGCGGTTTTGCGCGCAAGCCTTTGGTGCCGCACCAATGCACCAGCGCTTCTTCCGCGCCGTGCGTCACCCACACCTCGGAGGCGCCGGTCGCCGGAATGACGCGCAAGAGGCCGTCCCAGTCGCAGTGATCGGAGATCACCAGCGGCAGCTCGATGCCGCGCTGGCGGGCGCGCGCTCGGATGCGCATCCAGCCCGACGCGAAGCAGGCGATCGGATCGGAGAAGCGCCGGGTCCAGCGGTCGCCGAGCGCCGAAGGCGGGCACAGCACGATGGCACCCACGAGATCGGCCTTGGTGGCGTCGCGCACCGGACGCAAATCGCCGAGATCCATTTTGCCGGCATAGTAGCCGGTGATCGCCTCCATCGCCCCGTGCAGAAAGATCGGCGCGTCGTGGCCGGCGGCGCGCAGCATGGCGATCAGTCGTTGCGCCTTGCCGAGCGTGTAGGCGCCGACCAGGTGCGTCCGCTCGGGGAACAGGTTTTGCGAGTGGACGAGCTTTTGCACTTCCGCCGCCGCATCGCCGTGGCGAAACACCGGCAGCCCGAAAGTCGCCTCGGTGATGAAGACGTGGCAGCGCACCGGCTCGAACGGCGTGCAGGTCGGGTCGGGCACGTCCTTGTAGTCGCCCGAGGCGACGATCCGAAGGCCCGCCTTCTCGACCAGAATTTGTGCCGCCCCCAGCACGTGGCCGGACGGGAAGAAGCAGACCCTCACGTCGCCGATCGTCAGCGTCTCGCCATAGGCCACCGCCTGCGTCCGCCCGGCAAAATTCTCGCCGTAGCGCAGCCGCATCAGATCGAGCGTCTCGCGGGTCGCCAGCACGGCGCCGTGGCCCGGCCGGGCGTGGTCGGAATGCGCGTGGGTGATCAGCGCCGTCTCGACCGCGCGCCGGGGATCGACGAAAAAATTTCCGCTCGGGCAGCACAGGCCGGCCGGGGTGGGGCAGAGCAGCTCGTCCGGACGCATGCGCCTCAGATAGGCGTTTGCGTCGCGGGTTGCGAGACGTCGCGATCGGACGAGCGGGCCGGCGAGCGGGGTCTCTCAGCGCACGTCGGCGCCGACCACCTCCGACACGCTCTTCACGCCGTCGCGGGCCATCAGGTCGGCGAGGCCGACGGTGATGCGATGCACCACGCCGGGGCCCTGATAGATCATCGCGGTCAGCAGCTCGACCAGCGACGCGCCTTTGCGGATTTTCGCATAGGCGTCCTCGGGCGACGACACGCCGCCGGAGGCGAGCAGCACGTAGCGGCTGCGGTCCATCCGGCGATAGCACTCGACCAGGCATTCATCGAGCACCGCTGCCGCCGGCGGCCCCGCCACCGCGCCCGGCAGCGACTTCCACACGCTTTCGGGGGTCTTCAGCCCGGCCGGCTTGGTGCTCGGCAGGTTGAACATGAAGCCGTCGATGGTGTCGTGTGCGTCGCACAGCTCGAGCAGCTGCTCGATGCCGGCGATCCCCCCGGCGGGCGAGACCTTCAGGAACACCGGCCGGCGGTCGAGGCGGGCGGCGTCGAGCGCATCGAGCCAGGCCGACATCCGCCCGCGGTCGGCGAAGAAGTCGCGGCCGTCGCAGGTGTTGGGGCAGCTCAGATTGAACATCAGGTAGTCGGCGACCGGCGCGAGCCGCCGGGCGGCGATCATGTACTCGGCGATGATGGCGTCATCCGGCTCCGCTGGGGCATTCGGCCCGCGATTGGTGGCGACGATGTTGAGGCCGATCGGCACCCGGTGGCGCTGGCCGGCGAGCCGGGCCGCGACCCGGTCGGCGCCCTGGTTCGGCACGCCGTAGGCGACCACGATCGCCTCGTCGTCGGGCAGGCGGAAGAGCCGCGGGCGCGGGTTGCCACCGGAGGGCTCGGACGACACCGAGCCGAGCTCGAGAAAGCCGAAGCCGAGCCCGGCGAGGAACGGCACCGCCGCGCCGTTCTTGTCGAAGCCGGCGGCGAGCCCGATCGGGCTCGGAAAATTCAGGCCGGCGACGGTGACCGGCAGCCGCCGGTCGTCGACCGCGGAGAAGAAGCGCATCGGTCCGGCGGCAAAGCCGAGAGTGCCGGCGAGGCCGAGCGTGGCGTGATGGACGAATTCGGGATCGAGCCGGAACAGCGCCGGCCGAACGAGGGAGGTGTAGAGCGACATGGTCTTTTCGGTTCGCGGCACCGACCGCATCGCGCGACGATAGACCCGTTTGGAAAGGCCCGGCCCGCCACCTCCGCGCCCCAGCCGCCCGGCTGCCGCATGCAACGGACGGCTCTTTCGGAGCCGGGATCGACCCAGGGGCGAACGCCGCGGGCCGGGCGGGCTCCGCACCGCTTGGATCGGCGGCCGCGAGACGCTACCTCCGGGAGGTGAGCACGCCACCCTCGCCATCGCCGCCGTCATCGCCCCCGTCCTCGCCGGTCCCGCCGTCTCCGGACCCGGAGGCGCGGCTGCCGGAAACGTTCGCCGACTGGTTCTCGTCGCGCGGCTGGGCGCCGCGGCCGCACCAGCTCGCGCTGCTCGCCGCCGCCCGCGACGATCGCTCGACCCTGCTGATCGCCCCGACCGGTGCCGGCAAGACGCTCGCCGGCTTTCTGCCGACACTGGTGGAGATTTTCGAGCGGCGTTCGCCGCATGGTTTCGCTGACGGGGGCACGGTGCCGGCGCTCCCTCTCCCCGCACGCGGGGAGAGGGTCGGGCCAAGGGGCGGTGGCCTGCACACGCTCTATGTCTCGCCCTTGAAGGCGCTGGCGGTCGACATCGCGCGAAACCTCGAGCGGCCGGTCGCCGAGATGGGCTTGCCGGTCCGCATCGAGACGCGCACCGGCGACACCCCGGCGAGCCGGCGCGCCCGCCAGCGCCGCGATCCGCCCGACATCCTGCTCACCACGCCCGAGCAGCTCTCGCTGCTGCTCGCCAGCGCCGACGCGCCCTATCTGTTCGGCACGCTGCGCCGGGTGGTGCTCGACGAGCTGCACGCGCTGGTCACCTCCAAGCGCGGCGATCTTTTGTCACTGGCGCTGTCGCGGCTCTTTTCCTTCGTGCCCGGTCTCGCCACCGTCGGCCTGTCGGCGACCGTCGCCGAGCCGGAGGAGCTCGCCCGTTTCCTGGTGCCGCAGGCGCCCGACGCACCGCCACGCCACGCCGATGTCGTGCAAGCCGAGCCGGGCGTCGCCCCGCGGGTCGCAATGCTCGACACCGCCGAGCACCTGCCGTGGGCCGGGCACTCCGCCGCCCATGCGCTCGGCGAGATCTACGCGCTGATCAAGCGACATCGCACCACGCTGGTGTTCGTCAACACGCGCAGCCAGGCGGAAAATTTGTTTCAGCTCCTGTGGGGCATCAACGACGACAATCTCCCGATAGCCCTCCATCACGGCTCGCTCGACGTCGCCCAGCGGCGAAAGGTCGAGGCGGCGATGGCCGACGGCCGTTTGCGGGCGGTGGTGTGCACCTCCTCGCTCGATCTCGGCATCGACTGGGGCGACGTCGACCTCGTGGTGAATGTCGGCGCACCGAAGGGCGCGTCCCGCCTCACCCAGCGGATCGGAAGAGCAAACCACCGGCTCGACGAGCCCTCGCAGGCGGTGCTGGTGCCGGCGAACCGCTTCGAGGTGTTGGAATGCCGCGCGGCGATCGACGCCGTCACCGAGGGCGCGCAGGACACCCCGCCCTTGCGCACCGGCGCGCTCGACGTGCTCGCCCAGCACGTGCTCGGCCGCGCGTGCGGCGAGCCGTTCCTGCCCGACGCGCTCTACGACGAGGTGCGCAGCGCCGCGCCCTATGCCGGCCTGACGCGGGACGATTTCGATGCGGTGGTCGATTTCGTCGCGACCGGCGGCTACGCGCTGAAAGCCTACGAACGCTACGCAAAGATCAGGCGCGGGCAGGACGGGCGCTTTCGTGTCTCGCATCCGCGCATCGCCCAGCAATATCGGCTCAATGTCGGCACCATCGTCGAGGAGCCGATGATCAAAATCAGGCTGGTGCGGGCGGGGCCGCGTGGCGCCGGCGCGCACGGCCCGAGCGGCGCGCTGGTGCGTGGCGGGCGGCTGCTCGGCGAGGTCGAGGAGTATTTCATCGAGGGCCTCGTGCCGGGCGACACCTTCGTGTTCGCCGGCGAAATTCTTCGCTACGAGATTCTGGTCGAGGACGAGGCCTATGTCTCGCGCACCACGGCGCAGGATCCCAAGGTGCCCGCCTATGCGGGGGGAAAATTCCCCCTCTCGACCTATCTCGCCGCGCGGGTGCGCGACCTTCTGGCCTCGCCCGACGAATGGCGGCGGCTGCCGGCCCAGGTGCGCGAGTGGCTGAGCTTTCAGACGCTGCGCTCGCAGGTGCCGCAGCCGGGCGAGCTGTTGGTGGAAACCTTTCCGCGCGCCGACAAGCACTATCTCGTCTGCTACCCGTTCGAGGGCCGGCTCGCCCACCAGACGCTCGGCATGCTGCTGACCCGCCGGCTCGAGCGGGCGCGGCAAAAACCGATGGGGTTCGTCGCCAACGAGTACGCGCTCGCGGTGTGGGGGCTCGGCGACCTGACGTCGGCGGTGCGGCTCGGAAAGCTCTCGCTCGCCGCGCTGTTCGAGGAGGACATGCTGGGCGACGACCTCGAGGCGTGGCTCGCCGAGTCGGCGCTGATGAAGCGCACCTTCCGTCAGTGCGCGGTGATCGCCGGGCTGATCGAGCGGCGCGCCGCCGGCGCCGAGAAGAGCCGGCGGCAGGTCACGGTGTCGACCGATCTCGTCTACGACGTTTTGCGAAAGTACCAGCCCGACCACGTGCTGCTGCGCGCCGCCCGCCAGGAGGCGGCGGCGGGCCTCCTCGACATCCGGCGGCTCGGCGACTTTTTGGCGCGCGTGAAGGGGCGCGTCACCCACCGGCCGCTCGCGCGGGTGTCGCCGCTGGCGGTGCCGGTGATGCTGGAGATCGGCCGCGAGTCGGTCGCCGGCGAGGCGTCGGAGGCGCTTCTGGCCGAGGCCGAGGCCGAGCTGCTGCGCGAGGCGATGGGGTGAAGATCGGCGGAAGGGCGGAAGCGGCCCTCATACCGACGGCGATAGAGGCCGACCTCGTCCTGAGGAGCACTCCGTAGGAGTGCGTCTCGAAGGGCGAGGCCACGGTGCGGGCCTCATC
>NZ_AKZI01000022.1 GCF_000293785.1 Rhodovulum sp. PH10
AGTACGTGCGAGATCGGCGACGAACCGGGCGGCCGAAAGCGGCCCGGCCTTTCAGGTTGCGGGGCGAACGCCGGCCGCGGCGTCGAAAAGCTCGCCGATATCCCCGATATCGGCATCGCTTTTCTCCTGGCCTCCGGCAGTTCGCGCCGCAACGCAGCCCTCGTCCGAGTGTCCAAACGGTCTCTCAGCGGTCGGCCAGCGCGCCCTGCCCGGCGGCGCCCGACGACTTGCGCGCCGGCTCGTCCTTTGCCGCTTCCTCGGCCTCGGCCGGCCCGGCGAGCGAGCCCGCCGGCTCGGACGGCTCGCCGGTCGGCAGCGGCACCGCGACGCCACTGGCGGCGAACGCCACGAAGTCGGGCGCCGGCATCGGCCGGGCGAACAGGAAGCCCTGCAGCTCGTCGCAGCCGGCGAGCCGCAGCAGGAGGCGCTGCTCCTCGGTCTCGACGCCTTCGGCGAGCACCGACAGGCCGAGCGCACGGCCGAGCGCGACGATCGCCTGGAGAATCACGCCGCCGTTCGCCGAGCGCCCGAGCGGGGCGACGAACTCCTTGTCGATCTTCAGCTTGTCGATCGGCAGCCGGCGCAGATAGCTGAGGCTCGAATAGCCCGAGCCGAAGTCGTCGAGCGCGATCTTCACGCCGAGCCCGCGCAGCTCCTTCAGGCGGTGCTTGGCCTCCTCCGGATTGTCGATCAGCACGCCCTCGGTGATCTCCAGCACGACGCGGGCCGGATCGATGCCGCTCTCGTGCAAGGCGCCGGCGACCGTCCGCACCAGGCCGCGGTCGCGCACCTGGATCGGCGACAGGTTGATCGCGATGTAGAGCGTCGGCCAGTCGCGCGCGTCGGCGAGCGCCCGGCGCAGCACGAAACCGCCGAGCTGGATCATCAGCCCGGTCTGCTCGGCGACCGCGACGAACACGCTCGGCGGGATGTTGCCGCGGGTCGGATGCTTCCAGCGCACCAAAGCCTCGGCACCGACGATGCGCAGGCCGTCGCCGCCGACGATCGGCTGGTAGAACACCGACAGGCTGCCGTCGGCGAGCGCCTGGCGCAGCTCCTGCTCGATGAAGCGGCGCTCGTTGATCTCCTCCTCGAGCCCGTGATGAAAGGCGAGGATGCGGCCGCGCCCGCCCTTCTTGGCGGCGCGCACGGCGAGATCGGCGCGGCGGATCAGCTCGTGCGGGGTGGCGCCGTCGCGCGGCGCCAGCGCGAAGCCGATACTGGCGCTGACATGGATCACCTGATCGCCGATCCGGAACGGCTTGGAGAGCGCGTGCGCGCAGGCCCGCGCGGTGTCGAGCGCCGACTCGCCGGAGCGCACCGGCATCACCACGGCGAACTCGTCGCCGTCGATGCGGCCGATCGCGGCCTGCGACGACACCGCCGAGCGCAGCCGCTCGGCCGTCTCGGCGATCACCTTGTCGCCGACGTCGTGGCCGAGCACCTCGTTCACCTCCTTGAAGGAGTCGAGGTCGAGGCAGGCGAACACCACGCCGTCCGGCGCCCGGCGCTCGCCGATCGTCCGCCCGAGCAGCGCGATGATGCGGCGCCGGTTCGGCATGCCGGTGAGCGAATCCTCCTGCGCGATGCGGCGCAGCTCCACCTCGATCTGGCCGAGCCCGCCGGCGGCGCGGCGGATCTGGAGCAGCGACAGCGCGGCGAAGCCGAGAAAGGCGATGCCGCCGCCGATCGGCAGCAGCCACAGGAGATGGCGCGACAGGGCGCCGTCGGCCTCGTCCCAGCTGAACCAGCCGACGATCCGGCCGCGCCGGTCGGTCTGGGAATGCAGCGGGCCGCCGTCCTCGAACGGATCGATGCCGAACCGCAGGCCGGGAAGGCCGGAGGCGTCCGCCAGAGCGCCGACCATCGTCGCGTCGATCGGCGCGAGCGCGACCAGCACCGGCGGATCGGTCGGCATGCCACCGGCCTGGTCCGGCATCGGCACCAGCGCGGCGAGCATCGGCTGACGATCGATCACCACGATGTCGTTCGTCACCGGCATCGGCTCGGCCCGGTCGTCGCGCTCGCCGAAACTCCGGCTGCGCGCGGAGCGGAGCGGCGAGATCTCGCGCCGCAAGGCCGTCACCGCCGCGGTGATCGCGGCCGGCACCGCCTTCGCGTCGGACGGCCAGGACGCGGCGACGCGGCCGTCGCGGCCGATCAGGTAGGCCCGCTGGTGGCGATAGCGCGGCAGGCCGTTCGGCGCCAGGTGCTGCTCGAGGTCGTCGGCCGCGATGCCGCCGCGCGCGGCGATCACCTGCGCGCGATGAACGGTGGCGTCGGCCAGCACGGTCTGAAACTCGGCGAGCGCGCGGGTGAGGCTGGCGTGGTGCCGTTCGGCCGCCGCCTGGCTGTCCCGCATCGTCAGCACGTAGACGAGCGCGCCGATGGTGGCGAGGCCGCAGGCGAGCGCTCCGGCCAGAGCGAGCAGCGAGCCCGAAATGGGGCGCGTGGCACGGGCGAATGCCCGCGGCGCCTCCGACCTCAACCGATCGTCGGCGACCGGCTCGTGGAGCGCCGCAACCCCGGATAGTCCGCCCTCGGCAGGAGGCTCCATTTGGATACCTTCACGCTACGACACCGGCGGGACCCTACCAGATCGTGGGTTAAGACTTGGTCAGCAAAAGCACATTTGGAATTTTTCGGCAGTCCGAAAAAGCCTTTTCGGCGGCTCGCGCGGCGCCGACGAAGGGCCGATCGAGGCCGGGTCAGCGCAACCCGAACCAGGCGGTGGCGATGCCGAGGAAGGAGAAGAAGCCGACCACGTCGGTGATGGTGGTGACGAACACGCCGGACGAGACCGCCGGGTCGAGGCCGAATCGCTCGACCACCAACGGCACCAGAATGCCGCCGAGCGCCGCCGCCACCAGGTTGCAGATCATCGCGAGGCCGATCACCACGCCGAGGTCCGGCATGTCGAACCACGCCGCCGCCAGCACGCCGGTCAGCACCGCGAAGGCGAGGCCGTTGACGAAGCCGACCAAGAGCTCGCGCAGCACGATCCGCATCGCGTTGCCGTCGTGCAGCTGACGGGTGGCGAGCGCGCGCACGGCGACCGTCATGGTCTGGGTCGCGGCGTTGCCGCCCTGGCTGGCGACGATCGGCGCCAGCACCGCGAGCGCCACCATCTTCTGGAGCTGGCCCTCGAACAGGCCGAGCACCGAGGAGGCGAGAAAGGCGGTGGCGAGATTGACCACCAGCCAGTTGAAGCGGCCGCGGGCGATCGTCCACACCGAGTCGGACAGCTCCTCGTCACCGCCGACGCCGCCCAGCGCCTTGATGTCCTGGTCGGCCTCCTGCTCGATCACGTCGACGATGTCGTCGACGGTGATCACGCCGACCAGCCGGTCCGAGTCGTCGACCACCGGCACGGCGATCAGGTTGTAGCGCTCGAACAGCCGCGCCACCTCCTCCTGGTCGTCGGTCGCCCGCACCCGGCGGCGCTCCGCCTCGGTCAGCTCGTCGACGTGGGTCGGGCGGCGGGTGCGCAGCAGCCGGTCGAGCGGCACCGCGCCGAGCAGCTTGTAGTCGGCGTCGACCACGTAGAGCTCGAAGAAGCGCTCCGGCAGCTCCTCGGTCTCGCGCAGATAGTCGATCGTGTGGCCGACCGTCCAGGACGGCGGCACCGCGATGTACTCGACCTGCATCCGCCGGCCGGCGGAATCTTCCGGATATTGCAGGCTGCGGGTGAGCGCGACCCGGTCGAGCGAGGGCAGCTGCTGGAGGATTTCCGCCTGGTCCTCGGGGGTGAGGTCCTCGAGGATGTAGACGGCGTCGTCGAGCTCGAGCTCGCGCACCCCCTCGGCGACCGTCTCCGGCGGCAGCTCGCCGAGAATTTCCTGGCGCACCGCGTCGTCGACCTCGACCAGCGCGGTGAAGTCGAAGTCGGGCCCCATCAGGGCGATCAGGCGCGGGCGCAGCTCGGCGTCGAGCGCGTGCAGGAGCGCGCCGGTGTCGGCCTCGTGCAGGTCGCCGACCAGCTCGCGCAGCGTCGCGGCGTCGTCCGCCTCGATCGCCGTGCGGACGAGATCGACGAACTCGTCGCGGATCGCGCCGTCCTCGTCGCGCAGCCGAGGTGCGTCGCGCGCTGCCGTCGTCGTTTCCGGATCGTCCAGCATGGCGGTCCTCGCCGTGGTCCGTGCATTGGCGCCGCGCGCTCGGGTGGTCCGGCTTTTACGCGGGGGGAACCGGGGTGGCAATCGCACCCGATCGTCTTCGTAGGCAGGGCATCGCGACACCGTGACGGTATCATGAAGCCATTTCGATGTCGGGTGATGCACGGACGGCACGCCGCCACGATTTCACCGTTCGTACACTCTATTTTTCCGAATGGGGCATTACCAAACCCACAGGTTCGTGGGAGAGATCGTCTCGTCCGCGTGGTCGAGGGGGGAGCCTTGTTCGATCTGCGCAAGTGCGGCGCCGTCGCGCCGTCGTTTCGTCGTTCGCCGTCCGTTTTCGCCGTTCCGTCCGGCCGCGCCGCGCCGGCCGGGCGCGTTCGCCTGCCCGCAGGCGGGCCGCGCAGACGCGGGCTGCGGGCCGCCCTTCTCGCGGCCGTGGCCGCGCTGCCGCTCGCCGCGGCTCTCGCCGCCGCGCCGGCGCAGGCCGACACGGCGTGTCCCGGCAATCCGGACGCGCTCGGCACCAGCCGCGTGTTGGTGGTCGATCCCACCGAGCATCCGCTGGTCGGCATGATGCAGTATCGCGAGTCGCTGCCGCTCGCCGATCACGAGGTGGTGCTGACCTTCGACGACGGGCCGATCCCGCCGCACTCGACCCGCGTGCTCGACATCCTCGCCCACGACTGCGTCAAGGCGACCTACTTCCTGGTCGGCAAGATGGCGCACTCGTTCCCGAGCATCGTCCGCCGCATCCATGCCGAGGGGCACACCATCGGCACCCACAGCCTCGGCCACCCGCTGAGCTTCCACAAGATGCCGATCGCCAATGTCGAGCGGGAGGTCGACGGCGGCATCGCCGAGGCCGGCGCCGCGCTCGGCGATCCGTCGGAGGTGGCGCCGTTCTTCCGCATTCCGGGGCTGCTGCGGCGCGCCGAGGTGGAGCGTGCGCTCGCCGAGCGCCGGCTGATGACCTGGAGCGCCGACTTTCCGGCCGACGACTGGAAGCACATCTCGCCCGAGGAGGTCGCCAAGCGGGCGCTCGAGCGGATCGAGGCGCGCGGCCGCGGCGTGCTGCTGCTGCACGACATCCAGCCGGCGACCGTCAAGGCGCTGCCGACCATCCTCCACGAGCTGAAGGTGCGTGGCTACAAGATCGTCCACGTGGTGCCGGCGGGACCGGGCGCGCCGCGGACCGCGACGCTGCCGGAGGACTGGATCGCCCGCCGCTCGCTGCGGGTCGCCGGAGGCCGCCACTGGCCGACGCCGCGCTACACCAACGCGATGCTGCTCGCCGACCCGATTCTGCCGAGCTACGACCCGGCCGACATCGGCGTGATCGACGCCCGCGACCTGCGGATCGCCCTGCCGCCGGCGGCAGAGGCGCGGCTCGCCTATGGCGCGCCCCCCCTGCCCGATCCGGTGTGGCCGCACGAGGCGATCGCGAGCGACGCCCCGGCCGAGGCCGAGTCGGTGGCGCTGCCGATCCCGAGCCTGCGCAGCTTCGGCTATCGCCACGATTTCTCGCCGCTCGCGCCGAGCCTCGCGCCGAAATCGACGGCCCGGCCCGCCGGGCCTGCGGGACACGACCCGGCGAAGAAGCGGCCGCGCCATGCCGTCGCCCCCGTGAAACCGGCGACCACCGGCACGGCGAGCGAGGCTTCGGACGCCGACGCCCACGGCCGGACCACGGACACGCCGCACGCCGCCAGGCCGAAGACCGCGGCGAAGCCGCGGCCGGCGGCGCCCCCCACATCGGCCCACACATCGACCCCCACATCGGCCGACGCCTCGGATGCGCCGATGGCGATCGTCCCCGCCGCAACGACCGCGCCGACGCCGCAGCAACAAAAGGCCGCCGACGACACCGGCAGCGTGTCCGGCACCCGCTCCGGCGGACTGCTCGGCCACTGGCCGTTCTCCGGCGCGAGCCTGCCCCGCCTGCCGCTGCCCTGACGGCGGCGGCTTTCTCGAGGATTGCGAGGCGTCGGCCGGCAGCGGCCGGCGCCTTTTTTCTCGTTCGACGGGCCCGTCCTACCGGAGGGCAAAAATCACGAATCGCCGCCGCCGGCCTCCTGCAGCTTGAAGATCGGCTGCGTTCCGTGGCCGATCGGCGGCAGCGGCGCGAAGGTCCCGCGCTCGGGATCCGGCACCGGCTCGACCGTGAAGATCCGGCTCGCGGCGAACACGGCCAAGGCGACGTGAATGGCGGCGGTGAAGGCGAACAGCATCGCGATCTCGGTCTGCGCGATCAAAAATCCCGCAAGGATCGGTCCGACGATCGCGCCGATGCCGAACGCCATCAGGAGGCGGCTGCTGACCTTGACGAACGTGTTGGGGTCGGCGCGGTCGTTCACGTGGGCGGCGCAGACCGGGTAGAGCGACAGGGCGAAGGCGCCGAACACGACGCCGATCCCGGCGAGCCCGACCGCCGAGGTGCCGGGCTGCAGCACGAACAGGACGGCGGAGCCGCCCGACACCAGGCACAGCGCCAACACGATCCAGCGCCGGTCCAGGCGATCGGACAGCCGGCCGATCGGCCATTGGCTGATCGCCCCGCCGATCACCGTCGCGGCCATGAACAGGCTGACGTCGAAGCTCGATTCGCCCTGTGCCTGGGCATAGAGCGGGGCGAACGTCCAGAACGCGCCGTTGGCGAGGCCGGCGGCGAGGCACCCGACCACCCCGACCGGGGCGGTGCGTAAAAGCTCCGCCGCGCTGATGCGGGCCGGCTCGGGAAGGGTGGGAACCGCGCCGGTCGTCAGCGTGACGGGGACGAGCGCGATCGAGATGCCGATCGAGGCCAGCATGAAGTGGAAGAAATCGTTGTCCGACGGAAGCGAGAACAGCAGCGTCCCGCCGACCACGCCGAGCCAGGTCGCCGCGGTGTACAGTCCGAAGACGCGGCCGCGGGTGTCGACCGTCGCCTGATCGTTGAGCCAGCTCTCGACCACCATGAACAGCCCGGCGAAGCAGAAGCCGATGACGGCGCGCAGCACCAGCCAGGCGACGGGAACGACGTCGACGGTGTGGAGCAGCACCGCGGTAGCGGCGACGGCAGCGAAGGCGGAGAAGGAACGGATGTGGCCGAACCGGCCGACCATGCTCGGCAGCGCGAGGCAGCCGGCGACGAAGCCGAGATAATAGGACGCACCGAACGATCCGATGGTGAGGATCGAGAACCCGGCCGCCTCTCCGCGAATCGGGGTCAGGACGTTGAGCAGCCCGCTTCCGAGGTTGAGAAGAACGAGCGCGGCGAGCAGGCAGGCGAGAGAAACGGCCAAAGGTCCCGAGCCATGTGCGAGTGAAGGGGACGCCCGTCGTGGGCGCGAAGTGGGGCGCCAAGTGGACGCTCGACGTGAACGCGCGAGATGGACGCGCCGGGGCCGTTGCCAGATCCCGGCCACCGAGGACGACGCCCGCCCGAGCGCCGCGTGAGCATCGCAGTCGGCCCGACGACGTCTGAGCACCCGACGTCTACACCAGCCACGGACGACCCGGCAACGCGGCTCCCGAACACCACCGAAACGACCGGCTACAGTGGATCCGCCGGTCGATCCGGGCCGGCGACGCCGGGACGGACCTCTTGTCTCGAGCGTATCGAGTGTGTATTTTTTCGCCATCGAACAGGCGAAGTAAGATGTCGAAAACCAACCATCCCAACGAAACCCGCGCGGTGGTGCGGGCCTTGGAGCGAGATGGTTGGTCGATCGTTCGGAAAGGACCGGGTGATCATGTCCAGTTCAAGCACCCGACCAAGCCGGGACGGGTGACGGTCGACACCGGCCGCCGCGAAATAGCGACGGGCACGTTGCGCTCGATTTACAGACAGGCCGGGTGGGAGTGGTGAGATGCAGGTGATCGCGCTCGTTCACGAGGAGAACGGGAATTACGGGGTGTCCTTCCCCGACTTCCCGGGGTGCACCACGGGTGCGGACAATCTCGCGGACGCCATCCGGAAGGGCGCAGAAGCGCTCGCCTTCCACGTCGAAGGGCTGGTCGACGATGGTCCGTTGCCGCGAGTGCGCGATTACGAGGAACTCGTCGCCGACCCGGAACTGCGCGACTGGTTCGAGGGCGCCATCGTCGCGCTCGTCCCCTATAGTCCGCCGGCGCAGTCGGTTCGCGTCAACATTTCGATGGACGATTCGTTACTCGCCAAGATCGACGACGCGGTGAAGGCGAGCGGCGACACCCGATCGGGATGGCTCGCCACAGCCGCACGGGAACGCCTGGAACGGTCCGAGAGGTCCGGGCGAACGCTCGCCGGACGACAGCCCGTAGCGAAGTCCAACAAGGCCAAGGCGACGGCACTTCGTATGTCAGCCAGAACGAAATGAGGAGCCGGCCACGCCAGCAAACCGACGATACGCTTCGGTACCGCACCGCCTCGTCGCGTGACCTACTCGCATCACCGACAAGGCCACCAAATAGCGGCTGAGAGACATCGAATCTGCGGGATCAGATCGATTGGTGCGGTCGAGAGATGCGCCACTATCATTGATTTGTCAATGACTTGTCCGGAAGGTGCGGGCGCCGAGGATCCTTTGAGCCATCTTGGTGTTTTTCGATGCCGCCCGCACCCCTTTAACGCTTCAGCAGATGTCGAGGACACGCCTGGGGCAGACCTCCGCTTGGGCTGATCCCGCAACAGGGTCACATGGCAGCAGCTGGCGCGGCAGCCAGTGGGGAGCGCGCAGTCGTTCGAGGCGTCGCTGTTCCTGCAGGCGGTCGTCGATGTTCCGGCGTCCGAGGCCCCCGTCGGGGACGGGCGCTCGTCCGGAGAAGAACGCACGGCCGGCATGAAGCGGGATCGAAAAAAGAGTCATGGCGCTATTGCTGTCCGGGCGCGCATACGATCAGAGACAGCCGGGCAGCTCTCGACCGAGAGGCTGGCGTTTCCAGTAGCTGTCATCCGAACTTCACAGAGCCAAAAGCGCCAGACGAGTACCCGGCTATGTGCCCTCTCCGGGTCTGCCGTGCTATCAAGTTTAGCTTGGTCCGGGCCCGGATTTACGCTGCCGCCCTCGATGTTGCGCGCCTAAATTCGTGCCGTTCGCACTACCATTCGTTGTCATGCTCGTGGGCACGATAGTACTGTGAATGAGAAAGAAGGCTGTTCTGGCTCTCAAAAAACCCACCTTCGCCGTCCCCGAAGACAAACAAACTAGGAAGCCGAAATCCAAGAATATGTTTGACCGTCCCCTCGTAAGAATTCGTTGAAATGAATATTTCACCTAGCTTTGACTTATTTCCAGTAAATAATGGAGGAAGACTAAACTCAACCATCCAAAACCATTCCGGAAGCTGATCCGTCAACGCTATCTCTTCTGGGACCAGAGCAGTCCCATCATGGCCACGCAAATCAATAAGGTGGTCTTTATATTTAGAACGCTTCATCAATATGGCTCGCATAACATAAGTATGCTGAATCCCAGTAATATAATCGAACCACTTCCCATTGCCGTATCCCGCAAGCTCATCAAAAGACAACGCGACTACCGACGCTAGGCTCTCGGCATAATGAGGACTAAAATCTGCGGCAAAATCGCTAATCGCAATAATCCAATGGGCCGCGACCTCCGGGTCGACCTCAAGCGCCCTACTGCTTAGGGCATAATAAGGGCCAAAATTGTCATCATGGATTAGAAAATGATCAACCCACGCGCTCCCGCTGTAATATTGAGCCGTTTTTGGACCGCTATAGGCAGGAACCGCCTGAGGATGCCATTCGTCTGAATTGCGCGTATATCCAAATACAGTTACTACGTGTTCTATACCCCCATTTATAGTAAACACCAGCAGGACCATACAGCCCGACTCAACATACGAAGAGAGTATGGCAAGATAATCTTCCCTTAAAACCTTCGAACAATCTGCGACCATTGGCGCAACACCGTTCACGTCTTTGGCAAACTTTACGATCTCATCGATAGTTAAGCCTTGTATTGGCGGCAAAAGAGTGAGTGTCTGGTTGATTTTATTACTTGTAATAGGAGGAGAGGTATAGTTTATCGTATTCAGAGCCATTCTAAGACAAGCATGAGCACAAACGTGCGTCAGACTATTTTGCTGGCAATAGTACACCCCATTGAATGTATAATCCCTATCATGTATAGTTCTGTCGAATTTGGCATCATAGACCATAAAGTTGTTTGTTACTTTAAGTCGCCTCCCAGTATTGTCTACTTGAAACGGCGGTACAATTATCGCCTCATATATGTACGAGCACTCCCACTCTTGTGAGTTCTCCGCTTTGTAATTTATGATCGTTAGAGTTCCTATGATGCATTCATTTGCAATAGCATGGATGCTTTGGGCGGCACTTGGTTGCACAAAAAAGGTGATGGTTACGGCTTCCGCCGTTCCCACTGATCCATAGCTGTCGTTGAGAACTTCAATCTCTTCTCTAACGTCCGCACGATCCAGCGCGCACTGAATCGCGAGATCGGTTGCGCCATGTTTTCGCGCAAAAGTACAAATTCTGTGGAAAGCGAGGTCGTTCGCCTTATCTCCCGCTCTCCAATATTTATGAATCAGATCAAAGAAAAATGAAAAAGGCTGACGACAATCACGGAGCTGTCGCTCGACAGGTTGCTTGATCCACATAAATATTACCATTTATAGTTGTATTCAAAATCAAAAAAATGCAGCCGGCAAAACTGTGTCGGCTGCTGTATTGAGCTCAGGCTAACGCAGGACTCGCCGTCCGCCAATTACAGCCTGCGGATCATAGTCGTCTGTCGACAGTTTGACGGACTTGAGGTATTCTTCTTGATCGGCAGTCGGGGGCCGAACGGTGACGCGTTCACCTCTTGAGCTTGGCGCTGTACGGGCTGAACCGGCATTCGCGACGGTTCGTTCACGGTCAGCCATGGTGGACCTCGTGTTCCATTGAAGAGTAGGGGTCAGTGGTAAATTCCTGCCGTGCCTGCCAGCTCGCCTCAGAACCGACACCTCCGCACGATGCGCTCATATAGACACCGACCTACGCTCTGGCAAATGCGATCTGCCAGCGACGTAGATGATCTACGACTCGCGGGAAAAATGGTGTTCTTCGCTGTTCCAATTGTCCACTCTTTTTGTGTGTACGAGAACGGCATGCACTACATGTGGCTGTTTAACGGGTGCCGTCGCGGGAGAGGTGGGAATTGAGGGTGGCGTGCGCTCGTCGTTGATCGCGTTGACGAGCTGTTACGGATCGCGCTTGCGGGCCGCCGCGATCACGTCCGGCGTGATGGCAGAGGTGTCGGCCGGCTGGCCGACCAGACGCCGCAGCACCTCGCCGGACCGCCCGATCCCGGAGTTCACGCCGTAATCGAAGGTCGAGTAATCGACACCGGCAGGCAGCTCGTCGGCGTGCTGGGCGTCCCAATCGCGCCGGCGGTAGATATCCCTCGCGACCGTCAGCGGCATCGCCCGCACGTCGGCCGCAGTGGCTTTCGCCTTCCAATACTTGCGGGCGTCATGAATCGTGATCCCGAAATTGGTCGGGCCGCCCGGTCCGAGGGGTGGTTGGTGTAGCCGCCCTCGTGCACGAGCACGTGGCGCAGCGCCTCGTCGTAGTCCTGCTTGGCCAGGATCTGCTCACCGTGGGAATGCCCGGACCCCGCCGGGCGCGGGTCACAAAAGGACATGAAACTAGATGCTACCGCGCACGAGTTGCTACCACCGTAATACAGCTCCGCGGCCTAGATAATGGCCGACCATAACCGAATTTTTGAAAGCCTGCCCGGGAACACGACCTATCACTATAGTGTCACTCAACCGTAGATCAAGACACTGACTCGTCCTGAATTGAGAACCGATTCTGAGCACAACATGACTGGTCAATCTCGGTTATTATTATATTCTTGTCCTTTCTTTCTGTTTATCCCCGGCGGTAGCGTACTCAAATTCATCTCGACGAACTTTCTAACCCATGGTGGTGTGCCCCGCATCTGCAGATGCTGGCCGCCTCACCAATTCAATAGCTGAGATGTGCGTCGCCAACCCACAACTTGCACTTAAAGTGATTGGGCGTAGAATATTTCAAATGATTTCGAGGGAGCGGCCTTTTTACGCCGCGGCGGGGTCGTGGAAGACCAGTTCGAATTATCGGTATTGGACGCCGGTGACCAGACTCGCGCGGTCGCAATCGCCCGATGCGGCATGGATATGGCAGTCGAATCATTATCCGGGCTGCGGCTACAAGCCTTGCTAGATTTCCACGCCAAGCTGTCCGCCACAGCTGCGGGTCGCGCACCCATGAAGCCAACCGCACCGGAGCTGACAGAGTTCGGTCAAACACTCTTTGGCCTGCTCGTGCGTGGCGGCATAAAGTCTATCTATGATCGCCTTCCAAACTCTCACATTCGGTTACAGATTTACAGCAATCGCCCGGACCTGCAGGCGATTCCCTGGGAGTACATTCAGGATCCGGCGGCCGGCGCACCCGGACCAAACGCGATCCGTTCGGTCGTTCGCGTCATCCCGACGATCGGCGTACCGGCACCCACTCCTAAGCCGCTCGGCGAGACCTTGCGGATGCTGTTCGTTTATGCTGAACCACCACGCGCCAAAAGTGTCGACTGGCCCACCATCAAGAACTCTATAGAGGCCGAATTCAAGCGCAAGCTGCCAAAGAATTTCGTTCTCGATCTGGTCGAGGGCGCGACCACAGAGTCTTTCCTAAATGCATTCCGCGACCAGACCTACGATATCCTCCACATGGTCTGCCACGGCGAGGTGGCGGCGGATGGGACCGGAACCTTGCTTTTCCAGGACATCAAAGGAAAGAGTTCGGACTCGATCACAGCTGGAAAGCTGGCAGCCGTCCTAAAGGACCAACAGTTGCGTTTGGTGGTTCTGAGCGCTTGCAACACCGCCGCGGGGGACTTCTCCAAAGCTTATGCGGTCGTGGCCAAGACGCTAGTCGAAAGCGGCGTGCCGGCGGTGGTGGCCAACCAGTTCGAGATCACAAACAAAAATGCGGCGTTGTTCGCCGGCGCATTCTACGCCGAGTTGCTAACCAGCGGCGACATCGATCGCGCGACCACTAAAGGTCGGGTCGCGCTCGACTTCGGCGGGACGTTGCCAAACAACGTGGCCCGTATCGACTGGGGTATCCCAACTCTCTATCGGCATCTGGGCGCGGCGAGGGCCTTCAAGCCATGACGTCCAGATTCGTACTCACTCACAGCAACGACGGCGTCGCCCAGGCGAGGCGCGAGATCGCCCGAACCAAGTCGGCTCGGGTCCACCAGTCGGCACCGAAGACACTCGTGGCGTTTAGCTTATCTGACCTGTCCCCGCGACCCACGACCCAGCGATCAGCGCCGCATGTCGTTGTCGGGATTTGGAGCCTTGAAGCTTGGCTCGCCGGCCTCGGCGGGTTGATCGACGCCTTGAATAAGGCGCAGCGCACATTCCTGTTCTACGAGGTCGACGCAGCGATGCCCGCGGGCTTGATCAGTCGGCCGGAGCGCGTCGCTGCTTGGTTCAAGGAATCGAGCGGTCGGAAGCCGAGCAAGCGCATCCTCGAGACCCTCAAGGACAACCTCGTCGCCGATGACTTCTTCGGCTTAGCCGAGAAGATTCGCCGTGACCTGACGCTCGACTACATCATCGGCGTGACACCCTCGATGGTCGCCGGCACGAACGGGGACGAACTGTTTTGGAATCATTTTTCGACTTTCAAGGACCGTGCGCTGCTCACGTCAGGCTATCAGTTGCATGAGTTTGCCCATGACACCGGCTGCCCGCTCGAATCCTTTATAGGCAGAATCATCGTCTCGCAATTGTTAGTCGCGATGATGTGGCCAAAGCTCGGATTTCATAACGACACTGGCTGCCTTTTTGACTACAATGAAAGCCGTGCCAGCCTGAAGGACAGAGTCAAGGGTCTGCACATCGAGCCGGGTTGCTTGAAAATGATCAAACGTGCGTATCGTCCTGCCGCGCTCGCATTCGTCGACCTACTCCGTTCCTATGGAGTCACCAAATGACGGCCGTCGCTATCTTACTGCCCGGAATTATGGGTTCAGTGCTCCAGCTTGGAGAAGAGATCGTCTGGCCGGGGCCGGTTTCAAGCCTCTGGCTTCCATATAGAAAAATGAAAGAGCTGTTGCGCGATGACTTGGTTGCGACCGACTGCATCCGTACCTTTGCCGTTACCCGCCAATATCAGACTTTAATTGATGATATGGTAACATGCGGTTTCTCCGAAGACGACGGCACGTTAATTATTGGAGCGTATGATTGGCGCAAAGACAATGCGAAGTCGGCCGAGACGCTGGCGGAGCATCTCGACACCGCGGTCAAGGGCCATGGCGCTGATGTTGAGATCTCGCTGGTGGCGCACAGCATGGGTGGCCTCGTAGCGCGTTACTACCTAGAGTCTGGACAGTTCAACAACCGACTAGGCTTTGGCCGGGTGCGTCGCCTACTTACACTCGGTACCCCGCATAACGGCGCGGCCTCGGCTTTGCGCGTCGTGCTGGGTTATGAAAAGCGGTTATTCCTGAACAAGGACCAGGTGCTACAGGCGTCAAGCGACCCGCGCTATCCGGCCGCCTATCAGCTGCTCCCCCCTGCTGGCGAGCCCTTCGCGTGGAATGGGGCCGCTGATCAGCAATTCGAGCCTCTTAATATCTACGACGTCGATATCGCCAAATCATTGGGACTCGTCGACGCCAACATAGAGGCGGCCAAGCGCTTTCGAACCGGCCTTGACCTCGCGCGCCGCCCCCGTAGCGTGCGATACTTCTGCTTCGCCGGCACCCGCCAGACCACGGCGACCCACATTCTGCTCCGGCCAGCAGGTGGCGACAGGCTCCGGCCGGATGCGATCGAGGAAGAGGACGGCGGTGACGGCACGGTGCCAACGTGGAGCGGATTCAACTCCGCCCTGCAAAGACAGTTCGTTGGCGGCGAGCACGGGACAATCTATCAGAACAACAGCCTGCGAACCGTACTGGCGACACTTCTGGGCAAACCCGGCGTGCTGGCCGGAGTGCCAACGCATGTGGAAGTGGCGGTGCGTGATCGAGTCGTCGAGCCAGGCGACGCTGTACATGCGATGGTAGGCTTCAGCCATGTCGTGCAGGATTTCTCTGGCGTGCTCACGATTGAACGGGCGCAGACGGATGACGTCACAGGCATGGCGTTCGCATTTGATACCCCGCAGGAACTTTTTCCAATCGCCTATAAAGGAGTGGGGATCGAGACCATGTCACTCCTATTCGATGCGCCCGAATTGCCCGGTGCGTACCGAATCGCGTTCCGCGATGAAGCGGGCGCCATCCCATCCGGCTACGATGAGTTGATAGTGCAGCAGCCATGAAAGCTGCGTGAGCGTCCGGTGACGGCCGTCTTGCGCTGGGGAAGCTGAGCGGCGAGGTCAATAGGACTACTTCTATGGATAGTCCTATGACGAACACGCGGGTACAGGTGATCACGTCGGTGCAACGGCGCCGACGGTGGACGCGGGAAGAGAAGGAGCGGCTGGTCGCGGCGGCGATGGAACCGGGAGCGGTGGCCTCGGCGGTGGCGCGGGAGGCCGGGATCCATGTCAGCCAGCTGTTCCGGTGGCGGCAGGAGCTGTGCGGTCCGGCGGCGAAGTCGGTCAGGTTCGCCGAGGCGACGATTACGGCCGAGCCGAGCTCGGCACCGGCCGCTGCCCCGCCGGCGATGACGCCGGGCGGCTCGATCGAGGTCGAGTTCACGGCCGCACCTCGGCTCCGGATCACGGGGCCGGTCGATCCGACGACTCTGTCGGCGGTGATCGACGCTCTGGCAAAGTTCGGCCGGCGATGACGGTCCCGGGTGGGGCGCGGGTGTGGCTGGCGACCGGCCACACCGACATGCGCAAGGGCTTCAACGGGCTCGCGCTGCAGTGAAGTGGACCCCGGATTTGGGACCTGGGCGTAAGTTGGAAGATGGCGGCTCCGTTTATTAGACGGAGCAGGCTATGACGAAGAGAACGAGACGGAAGATCGACGCGGGGCTGGAGGCGAAGATTGCCCTGGAGGCGATCCGCGAGCAGGCGACGGTGGCCGACCGGCCCAGCGCTACGAGGTTCATCCGAACCAAATTTGCGCCTGGAAGACGCAGCTTCTCGACCTTGCGACGCGGGCCTCGACCGAGCGGGGGTGTGTGCGCCGAGAAGGCCGCGCAGAAGACGGTGGACGCGGCCAGCTGACCGTGGAGCGCTATTTCATAGCCAGGAGGTCCGGCAGATGAGCGCGGCGGACCGGCGAGGAATGCTCGATCGCAGCGACGAGACGCTGTCGATCCGGCAGCAATGAGCTGCCTTGCTCGGGGTGGCGCGGTCGAGCGCCTGCCCGCTTGGGAGGCCGGCCGAAGCTCACCTTTCTTTGAGATCCTCGACGGCTCGCCTAACCTCCCTGACCTCGTCGTGGACGCGCTCCACCCGATCGCCGAGCCGGCCGATGCGATCGCCGATGTCGCCATGCTGCCGGCCCATCGCCTGGAACAACCGTTCGACGGCCCGACCGAGTTCGGCGAGCGTCTCGTCGAGGCGATCCATCCGCTCGACGGCGAGCCGGTCGGCGATGCCGCAGCCGATCGAGGCCCGCGCCTCGTCGGTCAGCACGGGCGCCTGACGCACGGCATCGTGCCGCGCCCGCCGCCAGCCGAGCCAGGCCGCGAGCGCCGCGCCGAGCCATCCCGTCCCCATCAGCGCCGTCCACCAGGACAGCGCGTCCGCCGCGCTCACTGCCCCGACATCCATCGCCCCAGCGCCCCCGATCGGTGGGAATCGGCCGCACCGCGCCAGACCGACACGGCCTCGAACAGGGCGCACACGGGATAGGAGGCGAGCGCCGGCAGCGCGCCGGGCTCGGACCCGAGCCACAGCAGCCAGGCGAGACCGAGCCACCAGCCGAGCCCCCAGGCGGCGCCGCCGGCTCGCAGCAGCGGCGAGCGTCGCCATCGGCCATTGATGACGAGGCCCGCCATCCTCATCACGCCGATGGCGATCGAGACCAGCGCCCAGACCGGCTCGGGTGCCAGCTCGGTGAGCACCCGATATCCGGCCGGGCCGAGCGCATCACCCGGCAGCGCGACGGCGGCGCCCCACGTCACCATCAGCGTCGCCAGCATCCATTCGGTGATCCGAGTGTGGGTGGACCGCGTACCGGGCATGGAGTGTCCTCGGACTACGAGGCAGACGCATCGGGCCGGCCTCGAACAGCCGCTTCGAGCCGCTCGCAAGCCACCTCGAAATAGGCCGGCTCGATCTCGATCCCGACATAGGGAAGCCCCCGCTCGAGGCACGCCACCCCGACCGTCCCGGACCCCATGAAGGGGTCGAGCACCGGCCCCTCCATGATCGCCAGCAGCCCGGCCATGAGCTCGACCGGCTTGCCTGCAATGTGGTGCTTCACCCGCGGGACCGACGCTCGGAACACGCCCGGGGCGACCGGCCCGGCGAGTGGCCGCGCGCCCTGGCTCGCCCACACCGCATACTCGGCCTGCACCCGATAGCGCCCGAGCTGGGGGCGGCAAGCCTCGGTCTTGTCCCACGGGCAGATGCCTCGCCAGACCCAGCCGCCGGCCTGCACGGCATCGGTGGTGACCGGGAGCTGGCGCCAGTTGGTGAAGGTGACCAGCAGACCACCCGCCCGCACGAGGCGTCGCGCCCGCCCCATCCACAGGGTCGACCAGGCGAAGAACGACCGCTGGTCCCGGGCGTCTCCGGCGAACTCGGGATAGGCTCCGAACCGCTCCTTCGACAAGTACTTGGCCGAGGGTGGCATCGCCCGGTCGCGAACATTTCCGCCGCTGCAATATGGCGGATCGGTCAGCACCGCACCGATGGTTCCCGGCGCCAGGTCGGTCAGGATCTCGAGCGCATCGCCGAGATAGAGTGTGGCGGGGCCGATTTCTCGCCGCGCGATATGCATGAGGCCTCTCCCGAGGTCTGGCGCTCGCGGCGCTCGCAGGAGGGCTCGGTTGGCCTCAGCACGTTGAAGGTGCCGCAGCGGCGGCATTTGATTTCGACGATGCCGGCGATTGCGCCGGCATCGGCACGGAACAGCAGCGCCCGACACGAGGCGCAGCGAACGAACTCCACTGACATTGGTTCCCGGATGTGCCATCCCTCTGCCGCTCGCCAGAGCGACGACGGGGTGGCGGCCATCTCTGAGAGTCGCTCCGCGGGACAGGTCGCCAAACTCGACCCGCGGCCGGGGAAACCCGGACCCCGTCACCTCGTCCTCCCTATCTGTTCGGCATCACTGTTGTGGTTGTGAGAACCGACGGCACACCGTCGGCCCCCTCACCTGTCGGCCCGGGTCAGCATGCCCTGGCGGAAGAGCACGACGAGTTGCAGCACGCCGGTCGCCGCGCGAAACACGAGCCACAGCCCGGCGACGATCGCGAGCAGCCACCAGTGGGCGAGGCACCACTGCACGACGCCGATCACGCTGCCGGCGATCGCGGTGACGGTGCCGGCGGCGTCCTGGATGCTGTGCAGCGTATCTTGCACCTGGTCGAGCGCGCCCGACTGCTGGATGCCGCCGATCACCCCGCCGAGGCCGAGGGCGCGGCCGAGCCACCCCATCGAATCGAGCGTGGCGACCTGCGGCGAACCTTGTGCGCGCAGGTCGCGCGCCGTGGCCTCGGCCCGGCCGCGGGCGATCGGCCGCGCCCCGGCGGTGGCAAGCGCGGCGAGGAGCGCATCGTCGACTCGGTCGCCGTCCGGCAGCCCGTGCTCGGCCCGGAACGTCCGGATTGCCGAGCGCGTGTTCGGGCCGGTGATCCCGTCCGGCTGGCCCACCATCGCGTAGCCCTTGGCGGCGAGCTGGCTCTGCACGTCGTAGAGTTGCGGATCCCCGCCGGCGGCGAGGCCGGGCCGGACCTCCGCAGGGCGAGGCGCCGCGGCCGCTGCGGCCGGGCCGACCACCGCCGACCACAACGTGCTCCACACCCCGGGTTTGGCTTGCAGCGCCACCGGCGTCGGCACGGTGGCAACGGTCGGGACGGGCGACCGGTCGAGGAGGTCGACCGACTCGATCAGCGGCCGCAGCTTGGCGAGCCAAGCCTTTCGGTCGGCGAGGCCGTTGGTGCCGCCGTTGATCCGCCTCGTGATCGCCAGGATGTCGTTGCGATCGGCGGCCGCATTGAGATTGCCGGCCGACCACTCGCCCAGTGCCGGCTCGAGCGCGTGCTCCGCGCTCAGCACCAGCTCCGGGTGCTCTTCGAAATCCACACCGCATTTTTCGCCCATGCGGCGGTAGTTCTCGCGGCCCGTCGTCTGGAGAAGGCCGCCGCCGCGGTAGCGCCAGCCGTCGCCCGGCTGCGTGTTGCCGAGTTCCCTGGCCTTGCGCGGATTGCCGAGGCCGTAGACCCGCTCGAAAATTGCGGGGCCATCCTTGGCGAGTCGCTTCGCCTCGGCCGGAGTGATCGCGGCCGAGTGCTTTCCCTTGCCGAACACTTCGAGCAGTCGCTTTGCGCTGTAAGCGCCACTCTCGCGCTCGACCGTCAGCCCACCGGTCTCGTGCAGCACCTGGGCCAGGAAATGCGCGACGCGCAGCGGCGTCGTAATGCCGTGCTGCCGGAAGAGGGCGTCCCCAGCTTCGAAAGCAGCGAGGTAGCTCGCCCGCGCCTTCGGCGCAGCCTTGCGGATGATATCGATCGGTCGTGACATGCTCGTGCTCCATCGGTCCGGCGCGCGGCCGGACGTGATCGGATCGATGATGATTTCGGGCTGGTGGTCAGGCGGCCGCGAACGCGGCATCGATCTCGGCAGTGGTGGTGATGATGCCGGCGGCGATCGCCGGCAGCACCTCGTGGCGAAGGAGATCGAAGCTCCCCTGCACACGATCGGACGCTGCCGCGGCGATCGCCACGAAATCGGCCGCCGGCACGTCGACGAACTCGGTCGGCCCGACCTGCCAGGAGACCGACGTCTCCGCGTCCGGCTGTTGGAGCCGAAGCACCTTGCCGGCCATCAGCGTGAGGCTCGTCGCGTCTGTGGCAAAGGTGATCACGACACCGTCGACCGTCGCGGAGTAGCCACCCGTCGCGATCGCCCATTGTCGGGCATTGGCATGGGCGACGAGGTCGGCAGCCGTCAAGGCATACGGCTCGGGCGTCCCGCCGCCGTCGAGCCAGGCGAGATATACGGCATAGTCCGTGTTCGCGGGATCCGCCGGAATGCACGCGCTGTCGGAAAGACGAATGATGCTCGTGCCATTGGTCAACCGGTACATTTCAGATTTCCGCCGTAGCAAGGATTGTTCTCGGTTCGAGAATACAGAGCGCACCTTGTAAAGGTGCTTCCTCGGTATAAAGGTCGAAGCGCCCTCCCTGCGGGCTCGTTGGTGCCCCGACGACCGACGTAATCTTCATTCCGATAATCCCTGGAATCAAAAGCGCATTGTTCCAATTCCACCCGAGAAGCGTGGGAGCAACTCGCATCATGGGGGCGAAGCTGCCGGCGATCGTTACAAAATTACCGCTGCCGACCGCGTATGTGCCCGTCCAACCCTGATCGAGGAACTGCCGGTAACGCATGCAACGATAGAGTTGGTCGGCGTAGGAAATACGCTCGAACGGCGTCGGAATTGATCCCACTTCCAGCTGGACCTTGGTAACGGTTCCAACACTGAATTCGACCACGAGCGTCGATGCAGCAACGACGTCTGTCTTCACAATCGGTGAAGCGAGAAACGGCCCCTCCGCCACGCCGTTCTGATACATTCTCGCCGCGGCCGTACCTTCCCAACTCAGAACATAGGTTCCAGCCTCTACGTTCACATCTTCGACGACCTGTCGAAGCGTTCCCGCAGAAATCGTTACGAGCTTGTCGATACCGACGCCGGACGAGGTGTATGTCGCACCGTCTGCACCGCCTTTCCAGCGATCATGTCCGTAACCATACGCGGCTAGCGTGACGGTGCCGGTCGCCTCGGTTTGATTGACAATGAAGTTCCCATTGATGATCTTGTTGCGAAACCCAAGAGGGTAACCGCTCGCCGGAAACAAGAGATTCGCGCGCGCCTGATTTACCTGCGCGACCGCGAGTTCCTGCGCGGAGAAACGCACGACAGAAAGATTCGCCGCGGCTGCCGCTACGTCGGCGACATCGGACAAGTTGTTGGTCGACAGAAGATCGCCGAGACCCGCCGGGCCTTGCGGCCCCGGTGGCCCCTGCTCACCCTGCTCGCCTCTGCCGACGAGCAACGTCCACCACTCCGTCGAGGCCGTGGGGTCGTGCCCCCTGTTGTCGTCCTGGCGCGATCCGTAGAGCGACCCGTCCAGGGTGACGGCATCACCAATGGCGTACACGGCGCCGGCATCGTAAGCACCACGCAGAGCGATGCCCACAGCCGGCGGATCCTGCTCGATCCACGCCCCGGACTCGCGCCGCCACCAGCGCCATGGTGTGCTGGCCGTGCTGAGCCAGATTTCGCCTTCCTCGCCGAGCGAGACGTCCGGCGCGTCACCCGACCACACGATCTTCGAACGCTGGAGCGCGGCGAGGAAGCGATCGTTGGTCTGCAGTGCGACCGCTGCGCTGTAGCGCTGCGTCGAGCGCGGCAGCAACGCATAGGCCGCATCGGTCAATTCCTCCCCGGCCCACGGCAGCAGCAGATCCAGGTGCGTGTCGTCGACCACATTGCCGACGATACCGGTCAACCCGGCCGCGTGGATGTCGTCGCCGCGACGCGCGACTAGCGACCAGGCCGTGCCGAAGCCGACCACCGTCGTGCTTCCGGCCGCCACAGTGACCGTCCCGGTCGTGTATGGATCCCCGATTGCCATTCGCCTGCTCCCTCACCCGAGGTCGAGAATCGCGTACCTGATCACCACGCCGTAGGGCGCGCCGTTCACCGCGAACTCGACACGGTCGGTCATCGGGCGGATCGCGAACTTGATCGAGGCGAACGTCTCGTGCACCCGCGAAATCCCGCTTCCGACGGCTTGTCCCTCGACCGCCCTCTGCACCTTCGACCCGGTGTACAGGTCGGTCGGCTCCCAGTTCGGCATTTCCGACACGCACGTGATCCACTGGCCGTTCAGATACGCGTAACGCTCGCTTGCCGGCGAACTGATCTGCAGGCTCCAGCGCTCCGACATCGCATTGGCGACCACGAAGGGCGGCGGATCGATCGTCTTGCCGTACGACACGGCTTGCACGACCTCGTTCGTGTTGAACCGATCGTTGCCAATGCCGGTCGTCAGCGAGAAGGATCCCTTGGCGACGAGCAGCGGCGACCTGAACGACGGATGGAAGATGTGCTGGAACAGACCTGCGCCGGCGACGTCGACGCCCGGCTTCGACACGAAGAGACCGGCCGGATTCATCAACACGCGCTGGACCATCAATACGCCTCGCGAAAGATCACCCACCGCGCCCGGAGCGTGCACGGTGCGGAGCTGGATCCGATCGATGCGGTCGAGTGGTTTCTCACGACCAGCGTTCCACCCTCGACCCGGAACGACGCGTCGCCCGGCATGCCCTTCTGGTACTGGAAGTTCCACCACCCGATCTCGCCGCCGGCATAATCGCGCGTGTAGTAGACATAGCCCCACACGAAGAGGTCCGAAAAACCCGCGATCTCGGCAGGCAGAGCGATATGGTGGATGGTCGAGGTGGGCAGCGCCCCGGACCCCGACAGGGCCGTGTTCCCCTGCGCAACGACCTGCTGCGCTCCGGTGTTTCCTCCGAGCAAGAGCCGGCCGTAAGGGGCGGTCTCCACATCGACACCCGGCTTCGACACCCACAGATCATAGATGCCGCCGCGTTGTCCGAGGATGATGCGCGCGACCACGTCAGACCTCGATGGCGTAGATCGTATAGAGCCACCGCGTCGCCGGCCAGGCGACCCCGTAGAAGGTGTCGAGCGTCCGGATGGTGAGGCTCGACGACGTGACGAGCCCTACGAAAGGCGTCACCCAGTGGCGCAGAGACGGAGCGGCGAACGACGTCTCCACCACGTCCTGCGGCCAGAGGTAGTTTCCGTCGTCGATCCGGCAGATGGTGGCGAGCGGAACATATGGCAGGATTGGGAAGGTGACCGTGCCGTAGCCCATCACGCCTTGCTGATGGATGATGCCGAAGTCGGTGAGCCGAGAATCGAACGCGATGCCGAACGAGCCGAGCGGCTCGGCCTGCACCGAGTATCCCGGACGCGAGACACGCAAGCCGAATTGTCCGTCCGGCAGCCGGCCGAGCAGCACGCGATCAGCCATCGGAAATGATCAGCCTCGCATTGTCCAACTCGATGCGGAAGAGGTTGTTGGCCGACCGCACGACGCCGGCCGTCACGTCGCCGATGTTCGCCGTGATCGAGGAGAGTGTCGCGACCGACAGCTGGCCGGCGAGGATCCCCCCGTCCGCGATCATGTCGCCGCGGAACGCCAGCTTGGCGACACCGTTCACGTTCGCGATCGTGAAGACGGGCACGACGTCGCCTCCTGCCAAGCCGGACCACGCGACCGCGAACGTGTCGGCCTGGACGATGAACGCCGACGTCGACCCGTCGTTGTATGCCCGCCAGCCGCTGACATAGCCGTCGGAATTGAGCTGCAGGCTCGCGGTCGCCAACAGCTTGCCGTCGACCATGGCGATCGCGCTCGAATTGCTTTCGACACTCGCTGTGAGGCCGTCGAAGGTCGCCGAGACCGTCACCCGATAATCCGCGAAGGCTTGCTGCTCGGTCGCGACGGTGGTGGCGAGCTCGGTCACCGCGGCCAGCGCCTTGCCGCCCGTCGCCGTGATCTCCCGGCGGATCGTCTGCTTGTCGAGCCACTCGGCCTGCGAACGCGACAGCGCCGCCGCCGCGACGATCTCGCTCCACTCGTCGAGCTGACCGGTCACATCGCGAAACAGCGCGTTCACCTGGCTGATCAGCTGCTGCAGCAGGCTCACGGACGCCTGGATCGATGGCGTGAAGGTCGTCAGCGACGTGAAGACGGTCGGCCCTGCGACGCCATACCCGTTGACGGCATAAGCGGCCACCGTGACGGTCACGCCCTCCTCGTGCCGGATCGGATAGCTGCCGGAGGTGGACAGCCCCTCGGACACCTGTTCCCAGGTCTGTCCGTCGTAGGAGAGCATCACGATGTAGGAGGCGGCGCCGCGCGCCGTCCCGCAGGCCCAATCGACGTCGAGGCTGGTCGACCGCTCCACGCACTGCGCGCGCACCCACGGCACCGTCGGCACGGCCGGAACCTCGGTCCCGAACGACGGGATGCTCGGCCCCGGCAAGATGGGCTCGCCCAGAGCCTCCCAGACGGACGGATGATCGTAGACCGCCTCGATCGCGATGTCGTCGCGCCCTTGCGGCGTGACCGACACGACCAGGTACGGGTCCTCGAGCTCGATCAGCGGGCCGATCTGCACGCTCGTCATATCCTCGGCCGGGTCCGCGAGCACGGAGTCGAGCGGCATGCCGTGATAGTCCTCGGCCGCCGCGACGTCGGCGGCATCCAGCACGACGACGTTCGGCTGCTCGGCGTTCGGCCACGTCACCGCGCAGGGACCCCACTCGCGCCCCTTGCGGTCACGCAGCCGCGCATATCGACCGTCGGCGATCTCCATGGCGGTATCGAGCGTCAATGTGCGGCCGGTCGCCGACAGGATGCCCGCCGCGCGCGCATCGGCCATGAACCATGCATCGACCCGCACCGGATCACCCCGCGTGACGAGCCGCCCCTGCCGGTCCGCCGAGAAGCGGCGACGCTCACGTCGGTAATAGGCGCAGGCCGCGATCCAGCGCGCGAGGTGCGTGGCGTGCTCGTGGGTGGTGACACCCTGCAGCTGCTGACGCTGCGGCCAGAGCGTCTCGGCACCGTATGTGACGCGGACCTCACGGCGGCGCCGCGGATCCCCATCGACGTAATATTCGGCGATGACGTCGGCCGATCCGTCGTCGCGCGCGACTGGAAAGGTCGCGGCGGTCGTGCCCTGCTTGATCTGCCGCCGGGTGAAGACGTGCTTGCGCACGTCCTTCTGCTCGTCGCGGGTGAACGACCAAACCGCGCCGAAATTCGCGGGCTCCGCCCGGATCGTCGACAGCGCCACCGAGGCCGCCTCGTAGACCGAGACCGGCCCGCGGATCACGCCGTCGTAGGTGTCGAATTCGGTGAGCGTCGAGGCATAGTGCGCGATGCGATCGAGATCGATCTGGCTGTCGCTCATCGCCGCGCCGTAATCGGCATTTCGCAGAACGTCGGCGAAAGCATAAACCGCCTTGCGGGTCGGCTGCTCCACCCATTCGGCTCCGTCCCACACCAGCAGGATGCGCGTCGCCTGCACCCAGAGATCGGCGAACGAGGTGACGCCGAGCGACTTGTCCGATCGCACGCGCAACGCGATCTCGGTGACGTGCGGGCGCACCACGGCGTCGTCGAAATGCGAGCGCAGCCCCGACCAGGTCGCCGTGTTCACGACGACGTCGGACTCGCTCTGCGTGTTGCGTGCCCGCACCAGATATCGCCCCTCCGGCACGGGGATCTTCCGTGTGAACCGCAGGGCGGTCAGAGATTTTGTCGAAAACCCGTTGGAGTGGAGCTGCACCCAGTCACCGATCTGCTGATCGTCGTCGTCACATGCCGCGTATTGGAACTCGACGGACCAGTTGGCGGCGTGGGCCTTGCCGTCGTCCCAGCCGTTGTTGACGACGCCCATCGGCGCCTCGTAGTCGATTTGGATCGTGCTGGTCCGGCTGCCGGACTCGCAGCAGACGAACGGCCCGGACCACCCAGGATTGTCGCCGGGGTACGGCAGCTCGATGCCGGCGACATTGCCGTTGGTGTAGACCGACCCCGGGACAAGGGGCGAGCTGCCACCCGGCTGGATGATCTCGATCTCCGTCGGGCCGATCGACGATCCACCGGTCCCCGAGGTGCGCGTCAGTGCCGACGAGCCGGAGCCCTGGATCGAGACGAACGGCTCCTGGATGCCTCCATCCTCGGTCCACAGCGTCGCGGTCCCGAGCATCATCTTGTGGACGCGATATTTGCCGAGCCCCAGCGTCACCCTCTTGTAGAGGATCTGGTCGTCGCCGTCATAGACGGTGTAATCGGCTTGCGTCAGGTCGGGCTGCGTCCAGAATGTCCCGTAGCCGACCGGAATTCGATCGCCCGGCCTCGGCAGATTGCCACCGCCCGAGACACCGTAGAGCTGCCGGCTCGACTCGTTGTCGTCGTCGTTCGCGCCCGCGCGCATGGCGAGCGAGAGCAGCGCCGCGCCGCCGACGACGAGACCGGCCTGCGTGGCACCGACCAGCGCCGACGAGGCCGTGGTGAACAGCCCGCCGCTTGCCCCGGACACGAGCCCACCGGCGACCAGTGGCGCAGCCCAGGCCGCCGCAGCGACCAGCGCGATCATCCCGACCGCCATGCCGATCTGCTTGCCGCTCGACTGGTTGGACGAGCCGCCGCCGCCGCGCGGCAGATAGGTGATCAGCACCACGTGACCGGGCTCGACCAGCGTCCGCGCCCAATCGGCCCGACGGCGCACCGTGTGATCCTCGGGCCGCATCACATCGCCACGCCGATGCACCGACACGACGAACGGCCGTCGGAGATCGGCATGCTGACGCACCACCGAGGCCAGCCGGCGCCGACGCCGATCCAGCGTCACGGCCGGCGCGATCTCGCGCCCGACCACGTTGACGCGCATCACACGCGCACCCGCCCGGCTCATGCTCACGACACCCCTGGAACGAACCAGCTCGGCACCCAGCCACGGGCGCCGAGATCACGCAGCGAGTCGAGAACCACGCCGTGCGGTGCGTCGGTGTGCAGCACACCGCCACCATCCAGCTCGAGCCACACGCCGGCATGTTCGTAATCCCCCTCGACCGCCGCCCGGCGGCGCATCAGCGCGACGGCGCCGTGCACCGGCCGGCCGACCTCGTGCCAGCGGCCGCGCTCGGCATGCTGGGCGAACAGGCCGCGGCGATAGCGCCTGCCCTCCCCGCCCCCACAGCCGGCATCGAGCACGGGCGGCAGGGCACGGCCGAACAGGTCGCGCTGCACGTCGGCGACGAGGCGCCAGCAATGCCGGCCGTCACGCGTCCATGGCGCGTTGATCAGCCGATCGACATAGGCCGCAGCGGCGGAAGCAGGCAGTTCCATCACAGATTGCTCAGAGCCGGATAGAAGGTTCCGTCGTAGGTGGCGCGCGGAAAGGCCTCCATCGCGACCTCGCGGAACGAGACCTCGCCCTCGGCCGTCGTCGCGGTCAGATCGACCGACCGCAACTGCAACCCGTCGATCACGTCGCCCGGTCCCGTCAGGTCGGCCGAGGTATAGGCGCGATAGACGACCGAGATCGGTGCGGTCGACTGGATCGCGGCCCGCAGATAGGGCAGCAGCAGACCCGACACGTTGTCGATCCGGACGCGCATCGGCGTCGGCCCGTCCTCCGACACGCCGGGCAGCGTGACGGCGACGGCGAGCGCCCGGAACGTCACCGGGTCGCCGCCGGCGACGAGAGGAAGCAGGACGTCGTCCTCGACATTGGAGGCGATCCGCACCGGCTCGGCAAAGCCGACATGGTCGAGCTCGAGCGTCTCGATCACGACCTCGCCCGCCGGGTTCGCGGCGTAAGCCTCCTGCATCGCATCCGTCAGGGACATGGTGTCACGATGCGTAGGGCAACACGCACAGGGTGAACGACACGACGTAATGGCTCCCACTCTCGTCGATCGAATATGTCCCGCCGTCGAACCAGCATCGGCGCTGCACGTAGCCGGTGCCGGGAATCGGGACCGGCATCAGAAAATGCCGTGTCGACTGGTCCAGTGTCTCGACCGCGAACGCACGGAAATCCGCGCACTGCGCGTCCGTCATGACGATCGAATAGCCGATCTTCTCGACGACGGTCCGTGCCTGCACCCGCATGATCGGCGGACCGTCCTCGACCTCCGTCACGACCGGCTGGCGATGGCCCTCCGGTCGCTTCCGCGGTGACTGCCTGGTCTTGTACGGCAACGCCGTCGGCCATGTCGGCAATGCCACGATTCTATCCTCGCAGGGTGGTCCGGCGCTTCGCGGCCTTCGCCATCGCGCCGCGGCCGCGAGAGAGATCGGACGCCATGCGCGTCTGCACGGCGTCGTAGATCATGTCGACGATCACCGTGCCGTCCGTACCGACCGACGTCTTCGCCGTGACCCCCGGTGCCTCGTTCACGACGACATTGACCGCCGGCGCGCGGGAGGCTCGCGCCACGGGCGCGATGCCCGGCGGCATCACCACACCACCATCGGCAAAGCCGGCCAGTCGCCCGGAATTCAGCGCTTCGAGAAGCGGTAGATTGCCGGCCGTAGCCGCCGCATTCACGACGTACTCGCCCTTCGAGAGCATCGCCGGAACCGAGTCGGACGTGCCGGTGCCGGAGCCACGCACCTGGCCGCCGCTCGCCATCCCCACGCCGAACCCTCCGCTCCCGAACAGTGACGCGAGCGCCGAAACTGCGCCGCTGCCGGCCCCGTTCGGCGCGATGATGCTCATGATCATCGCCTTGGCCTGCATCCGCAGGATGTCCTGGATCACCGAGTTGGCGAAGCGGGTGAAAGCCTCGCCAGCTGTCTGTGATTCTGTGACCCATCCGGCGAAGGCGTCGGCCGCGCCGTCGGCCGCACTGTCGATCCGATCGAACGCCTCACTCAGCACCCGTTCGCGCCGGGCCGCCTGCTCCATCGCGGTCGCCACCTCCTCGATCTTCTGGCGCTGCGTCTCGGTCACCTCGGTACTTTTCAGCCCAGCCTCGGTGTTGGTGCGCTTCGCCGCCTCCTCGAGGAGCGCAACGGTCCGCGCCCGGTCGCGCGCCTCCGTGTTGAGGCCGATCGTCGCCGTCTCGGCGTCGATCACCGCGATGGACCTTTGTGCCTGGGAGACAGCACGCGTGAACGGATCAAACTCGCGCTTGGTCTCGCTCGACGCGGACGACGCTTGCGGCTTCGCCGGTGGCTTTTTGACGGTGATTGCTATCGACGGCGGCTTCGCGGCGAGTGCGGCGCGAACCTGCTCCTCTTCCTTTCGCAACGTCGCGACCCGACCCTCGAGCTGCTGTACTTTTGCGCGCGAGATGCCGAGGCTTGCGTCTATCGGCGAGGCGGCGGCCACACGCGCCTCGGCGAGCTGCTTTTCGAGATCGATCAGCTCTTGTGTGATCTCGCTCAGCCGCGTGGCGTCGGCCTTCGCATCCCTCCCGAACAGCTTGTCCGTCAGCCCCATCGCCGGATTGGCGAGCTGCTTCAGCGTCGACAGATCGAGACCGCCGAGGACGCGAACCGCCGCTGCGGGATCCCCGGCCTTCAGCGCGTCCCTGATGCCGATCGCGGCCTTGTACAAATCGGTGATCTGCTTCAGGACGCCTCGGAACTCCTCGATGATGCCGGCACCAATCGTCTGGATCGCGCCGGCAAAGGCCGGGTCCTGAAGCACGGCGATCAGGCGCTCCAGCTCCTGCCGGAACTCTTCCGTCTGGCTGGTCGGCACCTCGAACAAATCGCCTAGGGCGTTGTTCAGGCTTTCGAGCGCGCCCCCGAGCGTCTGCCGCGCTGCACGGGCTGAGTTGCCGAACTCGACGCGGAGTTCAGCGAGGATCATGCGCATCGCCTCGGCTACCCTGCCGGACTCGACCAGCGTTTTGATTTGCTGCTGTTGCTGCGCGGTGAAGCTCACACCGACCTCGCGCAGCGCGCTGACGCCAGCGACCGGGTCGTTCAACGCCTTGCCGACCTGAAGGATGTTGGACTTCAGGTCGGTGCCGAGCACCGTCGACATGTCGAGCGCAGCCTCCAGCGCCTCCGGAAAGACGTCGCGTCCGATATTCGTGAAGGTGAGGAGCTGCGCCTCCGCCATGATGATGGTTTCGTCACCGAACTTCGTCACTTGCTGCATCGTCGCAGCGAGCTTTTTCAGCTCGTCCGCGGTATAGCCTGCGGCGCCTCCGGTCGAGCGGATCGTCTGCTCGAGCTGCTTCTCGACGCGCTCCTGCTCGACCGTGGCGGTGATGAACTTTGCGCCGGTGAACATCGCAAAGAAGCCGGCGAGCGCGCCGGTCGCGGCACCGGCCAGCCCGGTCGCCGCGCCGACCAGCGCCCCTTCGAGGTTGCGCGTCGCTACCGCTGCGGTCTTCGCCGTGCTCGCCTCGATCGCTTTTCCGGCCTTCTGGTACCGCTGTTCAACCGCCCGGAGCTGTCGGTCCGTCGTCTGCCGCGTCTTCGCCATTTCGCGCTCGTAGGAGCGCATCTGGGCTTCGAGGCGAACCACCAGCGTTTCGAGATCGGTCTTCGCCATATCAGGCGTCCCCGTGTGCTCGCTTCATCGCGTCGAACTCCTCCTCGCTCGGCGGTTCCGGCTTGGCCGACGCGCTATGCGTCTTGTTCCAGCCGTCCACGCAGGCGGCGAGTTGCCACAGCGACATGGAGCCGACCTGGGTGGGCGTAAAGCCTATCGCTGCGCCGGTTCCATAGAGGGCGGCGGCGGAGAGTCGGTCTCCGGCGCGGCCGCCGCCCCCGCTTTTCCCACCGGGGGCTCCGCGCGGGGCGAAACTACGGCCGCAGTGATCACGGCGAGCGCCACGATCACGCCGTCGTAGAGCTTTCCGGCGCCGCAGTGCCGATCGATCAGCTCACGCGCGAGCTTGCCGTCGACGCCGCCGCCAATCAGCCCGAGCCGCAACGTCTCGCGGATGTCATCGATATGCCAGCGGTCGGTGGCGAGGCGCTGCCGGATCTCGGCGAGTCCGCATCCACGGCGCTCCTCGAGGGCGAGGCATTGGTCGATGGCGAGCCGAAAGCGACGCTCGTCACCGCCCCAGACCAGATCGATTGCACCGTCGTGCTCCATCTCGTCCCCCTCAGGCGGTCGTGAAGTCGCTGATCTCGCCGTCGCTCTCGAGCGTGATCGAGACCTGCGCCTTGTCCGACCGGCCTCCGGTCACCTCCCACTCGGTGAGCTTGAAGGACCCGGACCAATAGCCGAGAGTGCCCAGCCAGACCTGGACGCTCTTGCCGGCATCGGCCTTCCACCACTCGGTATAGGTGGCGAGGGTCGTGGCGTCGTTGTCGAGGACGCCGGCGCCGGTCAGCCCGACCGACAGCGCATCCTTGACCAGCTCCCGCCACGCAGGGTCGTCCGGGCTGTCGCAGTCCGGCACGACGATGTCGTTGGTGTTCGACCTGAAGGTAACGCCGCGATCGGAGTTGATCAGGCACGGATGCGCGAACACCTCCGGGTCCGCGCCGTCGCCGATCTTGATGTAGACCTGGGTGCCGCGAATGGTCGTCGGCTTTGCCATGCTCCCTCTCCTGGTGATGCCGATCAGTCGTGATCGACGAGATATCGAAACTCGACGACGGCGTGGCTGGTGAGCCCGTCCGGATCGCGTAAGAATCGGGTCTGCAGGTGCTCGGCGAGCACCACCGTGAATCCCTCGAGCGCGAAAGCGGTCGTGCAGCGCGCCCGGACCTCGCCGGCGATCCGTCGCGCCTCCGGGAAGCCCACGGCGCGCGACCACACATGGACCTGCATCGTGACCTCGGACGAGACCAGACACTCGGTGTCGTCGCCGACGGTCTCGCCCTCGCCCACCTGCAGGTGCGGGAATTCCGCTTCGAGCGGCACGTCGTCGAGGACGCGTCCGCCGGCGACCGCGGGTGTGGCTTTCAGGGCCGCGACGATGGCGCCCTGCAATGCGAGCGACGGGTCCTCGCTCATCGCGCCGCCGCCTCGCGCGCGGCCTTGCGCATCGCCCGCGTGATCCTGGCCTTGATCCGCCGGCGCAGCGCCCGGAACACCGGATAGAAGAACGGCCGCGCCATGCTGCCGGGATGGTGAGCACCCTTGAATTTTCCACCCGCCGTGTGTGCGGACGTGCCGAACTCCACGAAGGCCGCATAATAGGCCTCGGCATCGCCGGCATGCAGCGTGACGCTCAAGTTCGGATCGGCGTCGCCGCCGGCGGAAACACCACGGACGTTCGCGTTCTCGGCACGGTAGCGGCCGAAGGTGTAGCCGATCGACCGGAGCAGCGCGCCCGACCGCACCGGGACGAGACGCCGCTGCATGCTCGTGACCTCCCTCGCCGCCTCCTCGAGCACCGGCCGCATCGCCGCGCGCTGTGCCTTCGGGATCGCCGCCATTTTCGCGAGCAGCCGCTCTCGGCCCTGCATTTTCGCGGTCATGCGGCGACGCCCGCCTCGCACGTGAGATCGATGTAGTCGCGCCCCTCGCGCTCGACGGCGCCGCGGATCGCATAGACGGTGCCGCGCCGCGCATCGACGGCCCGCCAGTCGGTGGCGATCGCGCGGGTGCGAGCCTCGGCCCTCACCGTGATCACCACCGGCTGCGTGCCCTGCAGCCGCGCCGCGATCACGCTCTCTCCCCCACGCAGGGACACGATGCGCGCCGACACCGAGAACCGCTCGATCCAGTCGGCCCGGACATTGCCGTACCCGTCGTCGCCGACGGCACGCGCCTCGAAGCGCACACGCTCGCGCAGATCACCGGCCGGCATCGGCCTTCTCCTGCGTCTCCGCCGGCCGCCGATCCGTCTGCACGCCCTCGCCTTGCCGAGCAGCGCCCGCATATGCCGCTGCACCAGCGGCCACGGCGGCCGCGGCACAGGCGCGCGGAACATTGACCTTCCGACCGCTGCGATAGGCGATCGCCGTCCGTGGTGTCGGACACCAGGTCCAGGCCCGCGAGAACTGCACCCACATCACCACACCCGATATGGCAGGATCATGCCGTCGACCTTCGCCGGCAGCGCGGAAACCTGGCCCGACACGACGGTCTCGCGCCGATCGTAGAGCGTGGCGACCGCGAGCTTGGCCCACGCCTTGATCGCCGGCGGCAGGGTATCGGTCTCGGCCTCGCCGTCGGACGTGACCGCGTAGCCGGCCTCGAAGGTGATCCGCACCGCGCCGTAATCGGTACGCACGGACGGCCAGCTCTTGCCGTAGGGCGGCGCGAGCATCGCCTTGCCACGAGAATCGGAATCGACGATGCGGTAGCCGGTGCCTGCGGCGAGCGTCTGCTCGGTACCGTCCGGGGCGGTGTAGAAGATCGACGAGATCGATACGAGCGGCGGATACGGCAGCACGATCTCGCCGCGGGGAAAGCCGAGCAGATCGAGACGCCACGTCTGCGGCCGCAGCGCCCGGCCGAGCCATCCGCTGAACGCCGGATCGAGCTGGCCCGCGACCGCCGCGACCTGCGCGGCGATCAGTTCGTCGTCCTCGTCGTGCTCGACACGCAGATGCCGCTTCGCCTCGGCGAGCGACAGAAGAGGCACCGTGGGGGCCGAGACGAGGATGGCGGTCATGGCCGTCCTCAGCGCTTCTTGCCGCGCTTCCGGCGCGCCGGTTTGGCCGCCTCCGGCTCGGCATCCGCGAGGTCTGCGGCACCCTTCGCCGACACGGCGGCACCCCCCTCCTCGGCATCCACCGGATCGGCGAAACCGGCGGCGACTGCGACTGCCGCGAGGTCACCGCGGATGATCTCGCCCGCGGTGATCTGGCGGGTCAAAACCGCCCCGTCGGGGACGCCCGGAAACGTCTTCGTCACTCTGGCCCGCATCTCCATCTCCCGTTGCTTCGCGGCGGCCGGAACACGCCGGCCGCCGCACGATGGGCCTGCGCTCACGCCTGGTCGGCGGTCGGCGCGATCGTGGGATCTCCCTCGAGGAGCATCGCCGCGATCGGCGTGCCCGTGCCGTGCGTCCCCGAAAAGTCCGCGAGCAGCGCGAGGTAGCGCCGCCCGCCGACATAACCGACGCGATACGCCGCAGCCGCCGCATGCGCGGCCGTGAGCGCCTTGATGATCCCGCCCGACGCCACGCTCGCGCCGAGCACGTCGGCATCCGAGACCGCATCCCAGGTCTCGCCGTCGTCCGAGTGCGTCAGGACGAACTCGATCTTGTCTGTGTCCGAGAACGTGATGCCGCCGGCACCGATCGCCAGCAGGATCTCCGCCGAGCGAAAACCCCGCAGATCGACCGCGGTCGGAACATTGTCGGCCGAGAGCACGGCGGCGCCGATCAGCAGCGCGACCGACGAGCCGGAGTGGCTGTCCTTCATGTTCATGTGTCTCTCCCGTGGAGATCAGTTCGCCGCGCACTTGAGGAGCTTGATCGCCTCGAAGTTCTGGACACCGCCGCCGACCCGCTTCGTCGTGTAGAAGTGGACGTACGGCTTGTTCGTGTACGGATCGCGCAGCACACGCACGCCGATCCGATCGACGATCAGATAGCCGCGCTGGAAGTTGCCGAACGCGATCGGCACGGCGTTCGCGCCGATCGCCGGCATGTTGTCGTCCGTGTAGACCGGCTTGCCGAGGACGGTGCCCAGCTCGGCGGTCGCACTCGGCGGCGCCCAGATGTAATTCCCGTCGCCGTCCTTGAGCTTGCGGACGGCGCCCATGACGGCGTCCGACATCAGCCACGCGGCCCCGTTCCGGTAGCCGCTCTTGAGCGCGTAATAGACGTCGATCAGGGCATCGACGCCGTTGTGCGTGGCATCGGACAGCGCCGCCGCGACGCCGGTCGCGACATAGCCGAGCTTGCCCCAGGTATAGGCGGCGTTGGTGACGGTGTCGTAGGACAGCAGACCACGCGGCCGCATGACGCCGTCGCCCGCGATGAAGGCCGCGCCCTCCTGCTCGGCGAAGACCGTCGACACCTCGGCGGCGAGCCACTGCTCGATGTCCGTGGTGGCGTCGTCGAGCAGCGTCTGAGTGGCCGCCGGATTGGCGTACATCTCCATGACGCCGTAAGCGAGCTCGGCGAGCGTCGGCGTGCCGGTCTCCGGCCGCATCTGACGCTCGCCGACCCAGCCGTAGCCGGCGCCGCCCTGGTTGATCAGCCGCTTGTAGGTGCCGGTCGAAACCGGTACGACCCGGGCGATCTGACGCATCACCGAGATGGTCCCGAGCACGCGATCGATGCCGGCCTCCATCTGCTCCGGCACGACGTAGCCGCCGTCGGGATCGGAGTCGGTGCGCAGCTCCGCCTTGATCTCGAGATCGCGCAGCCCGGCGTCGGCACCACGCCGGAAAAACCGGTCGAACGCGGCCGCGTGCGCACGCCGCTCCGCCGTGATCACCGGCTTGTCGCCACCGGCACCGGCACGCACCGCGGCGAGCGCGGCGTTGACCTTGTCGAGCGCGGTCTGCAGCTTGGTGATCTCGGCGTTGATCCGGTCGACCTTCTCGGTCTGGACGACGTCGCCCATCCCCTTCTTGATCGCCTTGATCTCGGCCTCGTGCTCGGCCTTGAACGCCTCGACGGTCGTCTTCAGCTCGGCGAGGATCTTGACCGCGTCGGCCTGCGACGCGTCGGCCCGCGGCGCGCGGACGAGGCCGCGCGCGCGGATCGGGAGGTTCACACCCATGATCTGGGCTCCTACGATTTGAGGATGGTGATCAAGTCCCTGACCATTGCCAGGTCCAGGCCAGCGCTCGGCATGACCGTCCCGGCAGCGCTCGGCGTGCCGGCCATCGCTTCGCGCAGAAGGCGCCGCCGCTCGGACCGCGGGATGCCTTGCTGCGCGAGGATCGCATCGAGACGGCGCCGCGCCATCGGCGCGCCGGTCTCCCGGGCGCTCGCCGACGGCTCGTCGGCGGAGACACCCTCGTTGAGCTCGTCGGCGACTCCGGCCTCGATCGCGGCGGACGCACCCATGTAGGTCTCGGCGTCCATCAGCGTCTCGATCGCCTTGCGATCACGGCCGGTGCGCGCCGCATAGATGTCGACCATCGCGGTATCGAAGCCCTCGAACACGCCGGCCGCGTCGCGGAAATCGTGCCGGTTCCCGATCACCAGGCCCCAGGCATTGTGGATCATGACGAAGCTGCCGAGACCGACACGGATCGTGTCCGCCGCCATCGTGATGATCGAGGCCCCCGATGCCGCAATTCCCATCACGTCGACGATCACCCGAGCCGGATGCTCGCGCAGCAGGTTGTAGATCGCGACCGACTCGAACATGTCGCCGCCCGGCGAGTTGATCTTGACCGTGACGTCCTTCGCTCCGATCGACCGCAAGGCACCGGCCATTCGTCTCGCCGTCCAGCCACTGCCCCACGCGTCCTCGCCGATCGGCTCGTAGAGCGAGATCGTCGCGGGATCGTCGGACTCGGCGGTCAACGGTCGTTTCGACCAGCGGGCCAGCACATCGGACGGCGCGTCCCACTGAAAATTCTTCGGCCGGGCCGGTGTCGTTGCCTCAGGCAGCTTGCGCAGGCTCATTGTTCGATCCTCGTGTCTGCTGGACACCGGCCGGCGGCGGAAGGTCGGAGCGTGGCGGCAGATCCTGCAGCTCGCGGACCTCGTCGGCGCCCATCCACGGCGAGTGGCCGCCGGCGCCGAGCGCCTTGGCGAAGAAGTCGGCCTGCTGTGCCATCGAGCCGCGCAGCAGCGCCCCGGCATTGAACTTGATCTCGTAACGCTCGATCTCGGCATCGGTCAGCAGCGAGCGCTCGGCGGCTTGCTGCCACGCCTCGAACCAGGGACCGAGCGCGTAGCGAACGAAGAATTGCCCGAGCACGTCGATGCCGGACCCCCACGACGTATCGTCGACGCCGAGCAACGGACGCGGCACGCCGAACGGACGGGCGATCTCCTCGATCTGCATCTTCCGCATCTCGAGGTGCTGGGCCTCCTCCGCGGTCTGGGTCACCTTCACGGCGTCCATGCCCTCCTCGAGAATCGGCCATTTGTGGGCGTTCTCGACACCCGCCCATTTCGCCGCCATGGACTCTGCGAGGTTCTTCTGCGCGTCCGCCGACAGCCGGCCCGGATGCTTGATGAAGCCGCCGGCGATCATCCCGTTGACGAACATTCGGGCGGCGGCCCGCTCGCTCTGCACCGCGAGCGCGATCGCCTCCGCGGCCTGCTTGACCAGCGAGAGCCCGGAAATCCCGTCCGAACTCAGCCCGTAGCGAAGGTGGAACACCTCCTCCGGGGCATACACCACCTTGCCGCCATCGGGCCGGGTGTACTCGTACTCGACCATCCAATCCGCCCGCTGGCGCGGTCGAACGCGCTCGGTCGGCAACGGAACGAGGTGCATCACGCGACCGCGCGAGCGAACGATCAGGGCGAACGCATCCCCGCGATCGCCCGAACCCGACGCGCCGAGCGCGCGCTGCTGCATCAGCGCTCGGAACTCGTAAGCCGTCTGCCAGGGGTTCGGCCTGCGATGCAGCGCGCGGAACAGCGGATGCGCCGTCGCCTTCTCCTTGGTCGCACGATCGATCAGGTGCAGCGGCAGCATTCCGATCGCAAAGCTGATCAGCGACACACACCGGATCACGGTCGGGTTCTTCAGCGCGACCGCGGGCGTGACATGAATTCCCGCCTGCGTCGGCCCGCCGCCACCCGACCGGATGAACTCCAGCAAGAGCGGATCGCCGAGCCCGCCGAACAGATGGCCGTCTCCGATCGCGGAGGCCTGCACGGTCGGCCCACCCCGGCGACGAAACGCGTCGAGCAGCCCCATCAGACCATCACCATGCCGCGGGTCTCGTAGACGGACGGACCACCTGCCGCTGTCGGATTCCAGCTCAACAGGATCGTCGCCTCGAACAAGGCGATCAACGGATCGATCTTCGCTCGGCCCGAGATCTGCTTCGTCACCATCAGGTGGTTCCCGCGCGGCTCCACTTTCGCGTTTCCCAGCACCCAGTTCATCATCCGCTGCCCGCCGTGCTTGAAGGTGCCGTCGTCGAGCTTCAGCTCGAGGCCGTAGAGCGCGGGCGCGAGTGCCGGCCCCTGCAGAAGGCGCTTGATCTGATCTGCCGTGACGCCCCCCTCGGCCAAAGCCTCGAACACCGCGGCAGCGTTGTTCGGGTCGACGCCGACCGCATCTCGTGCCGGGAGCAATCCGGTATCGACGAGGCGCCGAAGAAGGGCGACCAGGCCGGCCGAGCGGCCGGCCGTATCGGCGATCGTCAGCGAGTCCTCCTCCGAGAACTCCTGCAGCGCGGGCGCGATGTCCTTGCGCCGCTCCAGCACCTTCGGGTCGGCGAAAGCGTGCGCCCAGGCGAGCCAGTTGCGCGTCTCCCGCTCCCGCCCGATCACGGCGATCCCCATCAGGTCGTCGAGCCCGCCCCCGTCGATGCCGATGGTGATGACCTCCGACCGGGCAATCAGCGAATCCAGTGTCAGGGTGTCGTCGCTCGCCTGCTCCCAGAACGCCGCCCCGCACCAACCGTCGCCCGAGAGCCCGACACCGATTTCGATGTTGAGGTGCTGCGAGGCCCAGATGCGCTCGGCCTCGGCATTGACGCGGCCGTTGTTCTCGTAGTCGGCCAGCAGCCGCTGCATGTCGATCGAGCGCCCGAGATTCGGCAGCAGCAACGGCCAGTGCTCGTGGTCTCGCCAATATGTCTCGTCCCGCTGCAGCTCGGCGGGGTACTCGTAAAGCACCGGCAGCAGGATCGGGGTGGCGCCGCTCTTGCCGTCGCGGATCGCCCGGGCCTTCTGCAGCTCGGTGCGCCAGATCCCGGTCGGTGGCTCGTCCGACTGGGTGGTGATCATCAGCACCTGGCCGCCCTGCATCGTAATTCCGCCACCACGAATCTGCTGCATGACGGCCGCGGCCTTGGCCTTCTTCCCGAGTTCGTGCACCTCGTCGATGATCGTCAGCACCGGAATCTCGCCGGTGACGATCGTGGTGTCGAAGGTCTTCACGTCCAGTGCAGTCCCGGTCTTCCGCCGCGTGATGCTCTTGAGGTGATCCTGGACCTTGAAGATCGCTTGAAGGCGCGGGTCGAGCCGGATCATGCCCTGCGCCTGGCCGAAGCATCGCTCCGAGATGTTCTGCGACGGCGCGACGAGGAGCATCTGTCGGTTCGGGGCCTCCTCCATCCACAAGGCCGTGAGTGCCAGCCCGGCGACGTAGGTGGTCTTGCTGCTCTTCTTCGGCACCATGCAGAGCAGCTCCCACACGATCCGCGTCTTCGTCGCCGGGTCCTCGCTCGCGAGAACCGCGCACAGAATGTCGCGGAACCAGTCGCCGCACGCCTCGGCGAGCGTGGGCGTGCCGGGCACGTCCGGCAGCCTGAGGCGGTCGAAGAACGCTCGTGCCTTCGCGGCCCGGGCCTCGTTGAGCGGCACGGTCGCCATCGGCGTCAGGCCGGCTCGGATCCTGTCCCACCAATCGGGGCAGGCGAACCGCGGCAGGTCAGTTGACCGCATGGTGCGCCGCGGCCGCCTCCTGATCGAGTTCGGCGGTCAGCTCGGCATCGGCATCCATCGCGCGCTGCTCGTCGAGCTGCTTCTTGCCGAGGCGCGGAGCCTGCGAGGTCTTGGTCGTCTCGAAAAACTGCTCCGCGGCCATCCGATCGTTGCGCTCGATGAGCGCGCCGAACTCCCTCATCGCCGAGACGTTCCCGGCCTCGACCTGTGACCACAGGTGCATGGTGAGCGTTGCGGTCATCCGGTCGCGCTGCACGTCGCGGAACTTCAGCTCGGAAAAATAATGCTTCCGCAGCGTGGGCAGCGTGATGTGCAGCGCGTTGGCGATCCGCTCGTTGCTCCACCCGAGCGCGAGCAACATGCTGACCTTGTTGCGGTTCTCCTGTGTCGGGATGTGCTGGGGCCGACCCCGCCGACCATGGTTGGCAGGAACCGGAGCGCCGAACAGGTCGAAAGCCTGGTCCACCTTAAAAAAATCCGCGAATGTGGGGGACGCCGGTCCGAGGCGCGGCGAGCCGGGGACTTTTCGGCCCCCCCTCTGTCAGTGCCAGACGCCCCGCCGATGGAGGCTCGCCTGCTCTTCGGACTGCTTCAGCCGGTCGTGGCAGTCCTTGCACAGCGTCTGCAGGTTCGCCGCATCCCAGAACAGACGCTCGTCCCCGCGGTGCGGCTCGACGTGATCACAAACCCGCGCGTCGTCGCTGGTGACGCGACCGCACCGCCGGCACGTGCACAGGTCGCGGAGGAAGACCTCGTCGCGCAACCGCTGCCAGCGGGTCGTCTTGTACCAGCGGCGCCATGGTGCTCCCATGCCCCATGTCAGCAAGAAGCCCCGGCGCATCGCTGCACCGGGGCTCCACGAACTCTTCCATGCGTCCGCCGTCAGCGAGAATCACCCTCTCGCTGATGCTGGCTCGATCTGATCGACCGACAAACCTTTCACGACGGTCGCGCCGCCGAGGATGTCGATCAGCATCGCGATTCTTCCGGCATCGTCAAGCGTGATCAGCGTGCCGTACAGACCGACGAACGGTCCCTCGGTCGCGCGGATCCTGTCTCCCGCCGAGAGACGCAGCGCCTTGCGGGCGGATGCAAGATTGTGGGCGAGTTCACCCTCGTGCCCGACCAGCTCCCGCAGAAAGCCCGGGTCGACCATCGCCGGCGTGTCGTAGCCGCTTTCGAGCACCCGCCGTTGGCCGGGCAGCGCACGGATCGCCCGCCACGCCCACGGCGTGCTCGCCGGCCACCCGGCGAACACGTAGCCGGGAAACAGCGAGCGCCGCACGCGGCGGCGCCCATCGGCCCGCCGCCCGCCGCCCTGGACGGTCTGGGTCGCCAGATATCGCGGCCAGAAGCACGACAGGCCGAGGCGCACGATCTCGCTCGCGCACAGAGCCTCACGGCCGCCGACCGTCTGCACGCATCCCCACGTCGTCCCGTCCTGGTCCGAGAGCCGCAGCATCTCACTGCCCCTCCGCGTCGTGCCGAGCGTGCAGCGCATCCCCGTCGTCGGCGGGCGGGCCGGTGCCGGACGACCCGGATCGCGCCGGCGGCCACTCGCAGGGCACCCGTGCCGCAAACTGCCACCGGGGCACCTCCTCGGGCGGCCCGCCCAGCCGCCGGAGCGTCACCGTCTCGCCGGGAATGTTGTGCTTGCGCGCCTCGAGCCCGGCGCCGCCGAGCAACGCCAGCCACTCGGCCCAGCGCACCCACTGCGCGGTCTTCGGCGCGATCAGCGGCCAGTCCTCGGCCGGCACGTCGGCATAAGCCGCCAGCGCCAGCACGAAATCGGGCAGAGGCCGCATGAGCACCCCGGCGCACCCACGCGCAGCATCGTGCTCGGCACGCGGCATCGCCCGGCCGCGGATCGCCGCCAGCACGCCGCGGGCGCGCCATTCGGCGGAGTCGACCCGCACGAACACCGGTCGCACCGGCTCGGACGGCGCGTGGCGGCCGTACTCGTCCCACAGCCCCGGGTTCCGCAGCAGCCTCTCGGGCGACACCAACGCCGGGGGCCGTTTCGGCGTGCGGTCGTGCAGCGCCCTCGCTCCGCGGGCCGCCGTGAGCACCCGGGCGCGCTCCTCGGTCGTCAGCCCGGCCGCGAGCGCCGCAACGAGTTCGGGCCGGTTGGTGACCCGTGGATAGACCGATCGGAACTCGTCGAGCCACCCCTCGATCCTCGGATCGCGCTCGGGACTCGGGTCTTGCTCCCCTCGGACGTCCTGCGGCCTCGCCGCACCGGAGGGGGGTCGGGGGGTAGAATCTGGTTCTTTTGGAGGTTCATTGTTGGGGTAGCAGCAGTGATACGGGGACCGTAGCACAGCTGTGATACCCTCCCCGTCGCAATTTGCTACCCTCCCCCCCGGTATCAATTTGATACCCTCCCCCTCTTCCGGAGGGGGCTCGCCGACGTCCTCCACGTCGCCCGCGTCCTCTGCCTCCTCCGCCGAAGGCAGATCCGACACGCGCTGCAGCAACTCCGCCGGCCCGACGTCGAGCCGCAACCTGATCTCGTCGGAAGTGCGCCGGCCGTCCTGTGCGTGCCGCGCGACCCTGATCAGCAAGCCGTCGCGCTCCAAATCCTTGATGCGCCGCTGCACCGTCGCTCGTGATTGCGACGTGTCCGCAGCGAGGCGCGCGATCGACGGCCACGCGCAGCCGTTCTCGTCGGCGTAATTGCCGATCACCATGAGCGTCAGTTTCGGGCTCGGCGGAATCGGCAGCGCGAGCGCCCAGTTGATCGCCTGCATGCTCATGCCGCACCCCTCGCCTTCTCACCGGCGATCGCTCCGCGCAGCCGCACCTCGAGCGTCACGGGATCGAGGTCGTAGATCGGCTTGCCCGCGGCCTCGCACACCGCGATCTCGTGCGCGACGCCTTGTGAGCAGTCCCAGCCCGGCAGATGGGCGACATAGAGCGCGTCCGCCGCTGCAAGCATGGGCGCGTCCTGCCGCATCCACATCTCGTGATCCGTGGCCGGCGCGCCGCCGTGCACGGCGAGCGGATGCGAGTGCGCGATCGGCGAGTAGACGCACACGCCCCGCCGCACGAGACGCCCGGCCAGATCCGCCGCCGCCTCGAAGGCCGCGATCATGCCGTCCGGATAGCGCGTATAGGGCGTCGCGAGATAGACGAGCCGGCAGCCGTACGGCGCGCCGAACGGCGGCACCGACTCGACGCTCGCCGAATCCGGCACCGGCCGGTCGTCACGCCCGATGCCGCGCAGCTCGGCCGCGATCAGGATCACGATCCGCGCGCCGGCGTGCCACAGGTGCGACCGGCCGGAGCCTGCGTCCGGCCCCTCGCGCAGCCACCATGCCGCAAGGTGGCGGTGCAGCGCCGCCCAGTCGTCGGACCACGCCCGCCCCCGCCGCCAGTCGTCACCGCTCGCGCCGTCGTGCTTGTCCGCCCCGTGGCCGAGCATCCGCACGACCGCGCGGAGCGCATCCCACGGTGCCAGATGCCACGGATCCTTGCCGTCCATCGGCCGAACGTCGTCAGTCATGATCCCCTCCGCTCGGATCCCTCGCGGGCTCCGCCTGCGCCGCGATCAGCACCGCGACCGTCCGCATCAAGAATTCCCGCGTCAGCAGCACGCCGGCCGGCACCTCGCCCCGCAGCACGCCCCACAGGTCGCACCGCGCCGTGACGTCGAGCATGGAGGTGATCAGCTCGGAGACGGGCATCTGCCGCATCTCGGCCGCCGCCTCGGCCATGTGCGCGAGATCCGCCGGCAGCGTCACCGTGACCGTCACCGGTGCGGGTCGGCGGCTCCTCATCGGCCGCCACCGACCGGCTCCGAAGACACCGAGCGCCGCAAGAAATCGGGAATGTCGAGCCCATCGTCCGTGGCCGACCGATCGAGCAGGCCGGAGACCGTCGCGCCGCGCACGACAGCCTCCGGCCCTGCCGAGGGCGCCTCACCGGCGGGCATCACGCCGGCTGCCGTGGCCTGCCTCGCGCCGCCATCTGCCCCTGCGGATCCGCCTGCGGATACGGCGCCACCTCTCTCGCCCTCGGGTTCGATGATCTCGCCCGTCGTCAGATCGACCGGCCCGTCGAGGCTGATCGATCGCCGCGCCACCGGATGCCGCGTGAAATGCTCGGCGTCGTCCGGGCGCGTCCGGGTCGCGCATTGACCGGGCGGAATCCACAGCGGCGGCAGCGGCGACCCGCCCGCGACCCAGACCAGCCAGCAATAGGCGGTCGCCGTCGACCCGTCCGGGTCCCACCGTCCCTTGCACAAGGGCACGCGCTCGACGAAATACGCGCACAGCGTCGGGCACCGATCGCGAAAGACACGCTCCCACCGCTCGATGCCTTCGACCGCCCATTGCGATCGCAGGAACATCGCGACGCCGCCGCGCGGCACGAAATCGAGCGCCCGCAGCACGAACGGAATCGTCCGGCTGCCGAACGGTGGGTTGGTGACGATCCATCCGTCGTCCGCCCCCGGCACGATGTCGGCGAGGAAATCGGCGACGCCGGTGGATCGATAGCCGTAATCGCGGATGTCGGTCGCCACCACGTCGGGCACGTACTCCCGCAGCACCTCGGCGATGTGCCCCTCCCCGCACGCCGGCTCCCACACCTGGCGCACCTGGCGCACGCCGAGATGCGGCAGCACCACCTCCATCAAAGCGCGCGTCGCCCAGGGCGGCGTCGGGAAGAAGTCGAGGCTGTCGTCGGGCTCGATCCGCGCCGCCATCACGGCGCGCGCGCCGCGCGGCAGGAGCTGCGCCAGCTCGGCGCGCTGCTCGCCCACATCCTTCCGGGCGAGGCGCTCCGCTGCCGACACCGGGATCTCTCCGCGGTCGAGGGCCTCGCACAGCTCGGGCACCCCCTGATCGTGCACCACCCGGGCGCGCTCGACCTGCCGCTCGGAGACGTTCAGCTTGGCCGCCGCCTGCGCTGCCGAAAATCCGCCAATTGGCGGATTTTCCGGCTCTGGCCCGGCGGGCCGCCCGCGCGTCATGTTGGCGATCTTGCCGGCGATCGAGGCGCGCTGCCGGTCGTCGAGGTGCCGACGCTGCAGGTTCTGCGAGATCACATAGGCGAGCGGATCGCCGAACAGCTCCTCGCGAAAGTAACGCACGTGCTGCGGGCCGATCTCGACCTCGGCGGCTCGCGCCGCCCGGTAGCGGTTCCGCCCGTCGAGGATTTTTCCTTGATAGAGATCGATCGGCTGCTGAATCCCGTGCGCAGCGACGTCCGCGACGAGGTCGGCGAAATCATCGCCCTCGATCAGCGGGAACAAGTTTGCGAGCGGATGGTATTCGAGATTCATCGTCACGTTCCGGCGTGGCTTCCACGGCTGACCGTGGAAGCCACAAAGCCTCGGATCACAGCCGGCCGAAGATCGCCCGCCGCCTGGTGCGCTCGGCGATCGAGGTGACGATCGCCTGGAACACCGCCTGCCGCACCTGCTCGACACGGTGGAGCTGGATGCCGAGCTTCAGCCCGCCCTGCTCCGGATCGATCCGCCACCGCAGGAAAGCGTGCACCTCGGTGTCGGGCTCGCCGAAATAGACCGGCAGGCCGAGCACGAATTTGGTCGGCAGCTCGAGACCGCCCTTGGTGACGGCGCTGTTCTCGGCGGTGAACTCGAAATTCTCGTTGTCGCTGGCGGTCCTCACCGCCTTGACGAAGTTCACCTTGCGGTGCGCCTGCAGGTCGCGCACCGCCTCGAGCAGGTCGGCCGCCGTGGGCGCCCGCACGTCCGCCGAATTCTCCTCGACGAACCGCGCGAATTCGAGCTGCCCCATCAGCGTGCCGCTGATGCCGGTCCACAGCTGCCATTCGACCGAGTGTTGGAGCTGCAGCACGGCCCGGTGCGCCCCGTGCGTCGGCGCGCCCGGCTCGTGATAATCGAGTACGGCGACGATCCGATCGTTCTCCTGGTCTGCGAACAGCACGGTCGCCTCGCCCGAGAACTCGCCGACATATTCGACGAGAGAATCCTGCGTCTGGACGGTGACGGTCTGGTCGATGTAGCGCGGCAGAGAGACGGACAGGCCGTGCTCGTCGCTCACCTCCTTCAGGGTCGTGCCGTCCGGCACGACCAGAAACCGTCGCCCGTCCGCGAGCTCGACCGACTGTGCCCGCAGCGCATCCTGCGCCAGGTTCCGAATGGCTTCCGCTTCCGTCGTCATGGGTGTTGGTCCTTCGTGATCAAGCGCGCGCGGCGCCGTGGAACGTGGGATCGGCCTCGACGAAATCCATCTCGCGCTGCGACGGGTCGACGCGATGCAGATCGCCGTCGGCATCCGAGAAGAAGACGGCCGGCTGCATCTCCGGCACCGGCTTCTTGCTGGTGACCGACACGAGCAGGGACTTCTCGGTGCTGCCGTGCTCGGACGGCTTGACCTTGAGCTTGATCGTCACCTCGCCGGCCTTGCCGGTCTCGTCGACGGCCCGCACGACCTCGGCGAGCAGCGCCGTTGCGAGAGCCACCGGCGCGCCACGCCGGTATTCCCGCAAAATGTCCGTGATCAGCTTCACGCGGTCCTCCTCTCGATGGACAGAAAGGCCGATGGTCACGATGACTTCCCTCGGCGGATTGGCGATCGCCGGCAGAGCGCCGCCGTGACACGACCGAATCTCCCTCACATTCCGATCGCTTTGCGGATGGTCCGCACCATCGAGTCGATGGCCGCGGCCTCCCGGCGGATCTCGGTGGCACGGCGATCGCATTCCGCGGCCGCCTCGCTCGCGCGTTTCACCAGCGCCTCGGCCTCGGCCACCTGCGCGGCGATCTCCTCGTTCCCGCCTGCGCCGCCGAAATTCTCCTCACGAATGGTGACGACCCACGCGCGCGGCACGCCGAGATCGTCGGCGACCTTCTGGTCGGTCCAGCCGACGCCGTAACCACGCTCCTCGTCGAGATAGACCTCGTCGAGCCTGGAGAAGACCAGCCGTCGGTCCTCACGTGACATCTGACGGGGCGACGTGCCCGCCGGCACGGCCGCTGTCATGACCGGCGCGGTTTCGACCGGCTGACGCGAAGCCGGACCGGCGACGATCGCGAGATTGGGTGTGTCCTTGCCGGCCATGGCCTTGCTCTCCTTCTGGCAGTCCGGGCATCGGTCGTGCATCGCGAGCCGGCCGACCAGCCAGCCGGCGCGTTGGTAGCGCTTGGTGAGAAACGCGATTTCCTTGCCGTCGCTGTAACCGGCGTTGTTCTTGAGATGCGGGCGCGCGACCACGAGGCTGCGCGAGCAGCGGGCACAGACGATCTTGGCACCCGAGGTGCGACGGCCGTCGCCATCGACCACGGTGGCGGCGACGAAGCGCGAGAGTGCGGTGACGGCTCCCATGTCACCCTCCCCTCGTGATCACGATCGCGCAGCCGTCGACCACCAGGCCGGCGAGCACCACGAGAGCGATCGGCATATAGGCCCGCCAGTCCTCGCCGGAGCACGCATCCGTCTGTGCGTCCGGCGCGGCCGGGCACGCAGCCGAACCAAACGAAATGGCCGGCGCATCCGCCGCGGGCGCGGCTCCCGTGGAGCATTCGGACGCGCCGGCAGGCGCCGCCACGCGACGACACGGGCGCGCGGCGGAGAGGGTCCCGAGATCGGCGGAAGTGCTCATGCCTCCTCGCCCTCCTCGAGACGGACGAGGCGCTTGTTGAGTGCGCGCAGCTGCGCCCGCGTCTCGGACAGCTCGAATTGCTTGAGCAGCTCCCGCCAATAGGGCGGAACGGGATCGGCGGCGGCCATCACCGCCACCAGAAACCGACGCCCGTGCACCGGGTGAAAGATCAGCGTCAGGATGGTCTCGGCGCTCGCCGCGGTCTTGCCGGCGAGCAGCAGCTCGGCGCCCCGTGCGCTCCCGAGCCCGCCCGCCCAGGCCAACTCGGGCGCCGTTTGGTCCGGCCAAATCTCCCTTGCCGTCCGAGCGATAGCGGCCGTCGACCGAATCGCGTTTCGGAATCGACCGAATCGCATTTCGCGGTGCGATTTGACCGTCCGACCCCGCGTCGGCGATGCTGCCCGCGTCGACATCAGGGTGTCTCCCGCAAGGCAGAAGAAGGGACGGAGCCACTGCCGGTCTCGCGAACCGGCACGGTTTCCGCCATTGCTGAGACGAGCGAGGAGGTGGAAGGCGGCAGTAGATCGTCAGCGGTGAGCACCACTCCCAGGTCGCGCGCGAAATCGAGTAGCGCGCGGTGATGACGCTGCGGGATGACACCGCCCGTCCCACCAGCCGACCTCGGCCGTCCCCAGTTCGAGACACGCGTCCGATGGACGCCTACGACCGTAGCGACCTTGGACGGCCCGCCGAGCTTCGAAATGATCGAGGATGCTGGATTCATGGCGTCGCCGAACGTAGCGACTATCGCTACGATACGCAACACAACCGTAGCGACAATGGGGACAGACGCGTGTAGCGGTGGACGCTACAGTCGCGGCATGGACACGCGCGCCACAGTCGACTGGATTCAGGCCGCTCTCCTCCACAAAGGGATGAGTCAAGCGGAGCTGGCCCGCCAGTTGTCCGAGCGCCTGGGCCGCGCCATCGATCGCGCGGCCGTCAACAAACTGGCGAAAGGCCGTCGTCGACTGATGCTCGACGAAATGGTCGCAATCTCACAGATCACTGGATTTCGGCCGCTGCGCGTCGATCAAAACGGCGACGAGGAGCACCTCTCGTCCGAAGAAGTGGCATCGACGACCGGCCACCCACTAGGCGGCGTCGTGTTCGACGGCGCGCCTCGCAACATCCCAGCAGGAGAGATCCCACAAGTAGACGCTCGACTCGGCCTGGGCCATTCCGATGATGTCTCGACGATCCAGATAGCAATCGGAAACAACTCGTTTGCCGCAGTCCCGGTGGTCGACACATGGAAGATCCCGGCAAACGTAATACAGCGCCGATTTCACGGCACGGTCTCGTCGCTCCATATCGTGGAGTGCATGGGCGATTCCATGGAGCCTCGGATCCACGACGGCGATTTCGTCTTCATCGACACCGCTCATCGCACGCCGAGCCCACCAGGCATCTTTGCCCTCTTTGACGGTCTCGGACAGACGCTCAAGCGGCTCGAAGTGATCCCCGACACTGACCCGATCCGAGTCCGAATTATTCCGAACAATCCACAATATACTAGCTATGAAGAACTTCTGTCTAACGTCAAAATTATAGGTCGATATGTCGGTCGACTTACGATGGATTGAACGATGGAGATCGCATTATTTTGGCTTATTGCCTCCGTCGTTGTCGCAGTGGCCGCACACACTCGCGGACGTTTTAGTTTTGGATGGTTTCTTCTATCAACCTTGATGTCTCCGCTATTGGCCGGATTGCTTCTGTTGGCCCTACCACGACTGATCCGCGATGCGGCGGCAGGCCCCGTGGTCATAAGTCGCGAAGTTGCACCCCCCCGAGCAGCCGCCACCATTTGAGCCTCATGGCGTCTATGCCGGCATCCCCTATCGAGTGCTCGTCAACTGCTCCGTCGAGGCAGTGACGCCGGCCGGCTTGGTGCGCTTCCGGAACATGGATCAATTTCTCGCCATGGCCGACGGCAAATCCACCGGACCGCTGCCGCGCTAGCTCGGTTACGGGTATCTAATTTCGCTACATCCACTCTTGACCGGATGTAGCGTTTATCGCTACAGTCTCTCCATCGAACGAGGGGAGACACCATCATGACCACCCGCCGCCGCAACGAGTTGATCCGGTTCCACGGCCAGGCCGGCCGCCCGGAGCTCGCCGACCGCTATGACCGGGCCTGCGCCCGCGCGGCCAAGACCGGCAAGCGCCCGGACCTGGAGGAGGCTCGCTTCCTGGGCGAGCTGCTGGAGACCGGGGGCCGCTGAGGCCCCCCACCCTCCACGCCCCCTGGGAGCGCCCGCCATGCCCGCCGACCTCGCTGGCATCGCCGCCAGCTACGCGCCGTATCACCTGCTCGCCGCCTTTGCCGAGGGCCTCGTCGCCCACGACGCCGGACAGTTCTGCAACCCGTATGACGGCCGGCGCGACGCGGACGGCCAGATCGCTGCCCAGGCATGGGACCGAGGCCGCGAAGCCGGCGCCCGTTATGCCCGCGCCCTCGCCGGCCACCGCAAGCCCGCTCCCGTGTCCACGCGGCCCGACACCACCCCGCCCGCCGCGGCCGCCCACGCGCCGATATTTCCCACGCCCCCACCTCCTCGAGGAGCCGCATCATGAGCCCCGCCGCCCGCCGCTCGTTCTTCAAAACGCGCTCGCCCTTCTGCCGCCGCCCGTGCCTGGTCGATCCCAGCGACATTCGGTCGATGATGGTCGACGACATTCTCGGCCTCGCCGCCGTCAACGACGGCTCCGTCACGCGTGACGATCTGCTCTCGATCGGCTGGACCGGCCGACAGATCGATCTGCATGCCGCCGCCGCCCGCGAGCGGGCCGCGTCCCGTGCCAGCCGCCCGGCGTGAGGAGGGAGGCATGGGCTCGATTTCCGACACACCGCACCGTCGACGCCGCAGCAACCCCGTGCGCCGCACGACGCTCGTGATCCTCGGCACGCCCCACCGCATTTGGACGCTCGACAGTGCCGAGGCGACGAGCATCACGCTGCCGCTGGTCCGCGCGCTCGACCCGCATCCGCCGGCCCCCACCATCGAGGTGCGACTATGATCACGCTCGATCCCGCTGCACGCCGCGCGCTCGGCGCGCTCCTCGCCGAACCGCTCGAATGCACGCCCGCTGGCTGGATACGACCCGGCTCGGCCGACGTCCTCGTGTCGGCCGACGTGGTGGGGCAGCTGGGCCACGAGGGATTGGTGACGCTCGATTGGTCCGGCGCGCGCCAGCGCCTCCGCCTCACCCCGCGAGGGGTGTCCTATGCGCGCGCCACCACGGCGTACGAGGCGGACCTCCTGCTCGCCGGTGCGCTCGCCGGCTACGACTGGCTGATGGCACGGGCGACCGCCGTCCGCCGCCGGGCTGCGCAGTGAGAGGAGGTCGAAGTGGACGAGTCCTTGTTGACGCTGATCCGGTGGTTCTGCGGCGCCGCTCTGGTGCTGCAGGTGATCCTGATCACCATCGCCCTTCGCCTCACCCGCCAGGCCCGCCGCGACGCGACGTCGTTGCACGCGCAGGTGCACGCGTTGCGCACTTCTCTGCGGAAGATCGTGCCCTGAGCATGACCGGTCCGCTCGCGAAGGGGAAGAGCACAATGACGATCGACCTGTTCGACCCCGACCGTCCAGCCAGATCGGACGCGCAGCGCAAGCGCGAGCAGCGTCGAGCCACTGACCGGCCGCACGGATACGCCGCGCCGCCGGGCACGGGCCCGGCCGGTCAGACGTGCGGAACGTGCGCGCACGTCGTGGTGTTCGGGGCGTCCCGCACCTATCGAAAATGCGGGCTCGTGCGCGGCTACTGGAGGTGCAGCCGCGGCACGGACGTTCGGGCTCGGTCGCCGGCGTGCCGTCGGTGGGCCTCTCCCGATCAAGGAGACTGAACCGTGTCGCGCACTCCCGCCCGCGTTACCCAGGCCGACGTCGCCCGAGCACTGCGGGCCGCGAAGCAGGCCGGCGCCGGTGCAGTCGAGGTGCGCCCCGACGGCACTATCGTGATTCGGGTCGAAGGGCACGAGGCTGCGCTCGCCGCACCCGAGCCAGCGACCCACGGGCCGGATGTTGACCGAAAGCGCCGGATCGTCCTGTGATGGACGACATGCCCCGCCCTCGCCCGCCGCACCTACATCGGGAAGCCACCCGCCACGGGCGGATCGTCTGGTATGTGCGGGTCGGCAAGGGACCGCGAATCAGGCTGCGCGCCGCCTTCGGGACACCCGAGTTCGAGGCCGAGTACCGGGCGGCGATCGCCGGCGAGCCGCTTCCCGGGCCGCGGAAGGCCACGACCGGATCGCTGGCCTGGCTGATCGACCGGTATCGCGAAACAACGGCTTGGGCCGCCGACCTGTCGGCTGCGACCCGTCGGCAGCGGGACAACATTTTCAAGGGCGTGCTGGCGTCGGCCGGGGCGGAACCGTTTTCTGCGGTCGACCGAGCGACGATCGTCGAGGGACGGGACCGGCGTGCGGGCACCCCCGCCCAAGCCCGGAACTTCCTCGACGCGATGCGAGGCCTGTTCCGCTGGGCTCTCGAAGCCGGGCATGTGACGATCGATCCCACGGCAGGCGTGAGGAATCCGGCTCGGCCGAAAGGTGGAGGCTTCCCCGCCTGGACTGAAGACGATGTCGCGCGGTTCGAAAAGCGTTGGCCGGTCGGCACCAAGGAACGCGTTTGGCTCGACGTGCTGCTCTACACCGGGTTGCGCCGCGGCGACGCCGTCAGGCTCGGCCGGCAGCACGTCCGCGACGGCGTCGCGACGCTCCGGACCGAGAAGAGCCAGGGGGCCGTCCTGGTCACCATCCCGATTCTCCCTGTGTTGCAGGCGACCCTCGACGCGGGCCCGACTGGGGATCTGGCGTTCATCTGCGGAGCGTCGGGTAAACCTCTGACGAAGGAGTCGTTCGGGAACTACTTCCGGGAGGCCTGCGAATCGGCCGGCCTTGCCAAGCGCAAGAGCGCCCACGGCGTGCGGAAGATCGGCGCAACGCGGGCGGCCGAGAACGGTGCGACCGTTGCCGAGCTGGAGGCGATCTTCGGGTGGCGCGGCGGCGGGATGGCGTCGCTCTACACCCGCGAGGCAGACCGGGCGCGGCTGGCGAAAGGAGCGATCGGGAAGCTCACCAGAACGGCGGGCGAACAGTCTATTCCCGCACCTCTCCGCAAGGTGCGGGCGCGAGCGCCAAAACCTCAATGAATTCAAATGCTTGGAAAAGCATTGGTGCGGTCGAGAGGACTCGAACCTCCACGGGTCGCCCCACTAGCACCTCAAGCTAGCGCGTCTACCAGTTCCGCCACGACCGCATCCTGATCGGCACCGTCTGCGAGGCGGCGCCGAAGCGACGCGAGGGTGTAACAAATCGATGATGCGGCGACAAGGGCGGCGAAGCCTCTCGTGATGCAAATTTCACAGGGGTTTCGTGCCGCCGCGTGCGGCCTTCGGGTAGACCGGCCAGACCGTGCCGAAACGAACGATTTCAGGCGGTTGCCGCCGGCCGCCGCAGAGGATTGCGACCGATCGTCGGGCGCGGCGCCAGCGACAGCTTCGCCCGACGATGCGTCGGTAGGCCGGAGGACGAGAGCCGGGAGGCGAATGGAATCGGCCGCGGGCCGAGCGACGGCTCGGCGAGACCCGGCTCGGGGAGATCCGGCTCCGGAAGCCCGGGCTCGGACGCGGATGCGAGTCGGCCGATGGCGGCGACGGTCGAGTCCAAAAGACCAGCGATCGCCGGGCGCGGCACGGCGCCCCTGCCCCGGCAGGCTCGCTCGGCGACAGCACGGATGCTCGGAAAGGAAAAACGCGTCAGCGATATTCCGGCGAGCGCGGCAGCATGCGCCGCACCTCGACGCCGATCCGGCTGCCGCTCACCACCACCGCGCCCTCGGCCACGGGGTGGTTGTTGACCAGGATCTTGACGGGCTCGTTCTCGCGGGTGTCCAACTCGATGATGGCGCCGCGCCCGAGACGCAGCACCTGGTGGACCGGCATCACGGTCGAGCCGAGAACGACGGCGATATCGAGCGCGACGGATTCGAGCTGGGCCACCGAAGAATCCCCGAAGAACGTGTTGTTTCGACCGACCGCCAGACATCAGCACGAGGATGGTTACGAGGTGCTTAACGATCCCTCTCGCCCGCTCTGCTCGCCGCTCTCGCCGGCCCTCTCCGACGAAAGCGCGACCGCGCTCGCGCCGGTCGAGTGGCGGATCGACGGCGTCGTGCCGTACGAGACGGCGCTCGCGGTGATGGACGCGCGGGTGGCGGCGATCGCCGCCGGCACCGCCCCGGAACTCGTCTGGCTGCTCGAGCACCCGCCGCTCTACACCGCCGGCACCAGCGCGAAACCGGCCGACCTGATCGACGCGCGCTTCCCGGTCTTCGCCACCGGACGCGGCGGGCAGTTCACCTATCACGGGCCCGGCCAGCGGGTGGCGTACGTGATGATCGACCTGCGCAGACGGCGGCCGGACGTGCGGTGGTTCGTGCATTCGCTCGAGGCGTGGATCGTGGCGACGCTCGCCCGCTTCAACGTGTCCGGCGAGACGCGGCCGGACCGGGTCGGCGTGTGGGTAAGGCGCCCGGAGCGCGGCGAGGGCCGCGAGGACAAGATCGCCGCCATCGGCGTGCGGCTGAAGCGCTGGGTCAGCCTGCACGGCATCAGCCTGAACGTCGATCCGGAGCTGTCGCATTTTTCCGGGATCGTGCCGTGCGGCATCGCCGATCCGCATTTCGGCGTCACCAGCCTGTGGGATCTCGGGCACACGGTGACGATGGAGGATGTCGACCTCGCGCTGAAGGCGGAGTTCGAGGGGTTGTTCGGCCCGGCCGAGCGGATGCCCGGCTCACCTCCGGAATTTTGCTCATAACTCAGAGCACTACGGAACGATCTTCAGATCGTGTGCAAGACGGCGAAGGAGCCGTCCGCGGACATGTTCGCGCGCTCGGCCTCGCCCGCCGCGTCGATCTCGACCCGATCCACCCGCGCGCGGAACGGCCCGCGCCGGCAGGCGGCGACGAAATCCTCCACCACCTCCGCCGGCCCGGCGGCGACCAGCTCCACCGCGCCGTCGCGGCGGTTGCGGACCCAGCCGGCGAGACCGCGGCGCTCCGCCTCCGACGCCGCCCAGTAGCGGAAGCCGACCCCCTGCACCCGGCCGCGGATCAGCAGATGGCGGGCGATTCGGTTCTCGTCGGGCGCGCTCACGAGAGGCCTCCCGAGACTTCGCCCGAAAACTCGCCGATGTCGCGGGCGCGCGTGCCGAAAAAGCCCGCCGGGCCGAGCCGAGCGAGCGCCGCGACGTAACCGTCCGGCAAGCTGGCGGCGCGGGCCGCATCGAGCACCAGCGGCAGATAGCCGGGTTTTGGCCGGCCGCGGCGGGACGAGCGGGCGAGATAGAGCAGCGCGCGGACGCGGGCGCCGCCGGGAGCACCACCACGGCCGTCACAAAAGCACACCGGCAGCGTCACCGCGCGATAGAGGCCGACGTCGAGCCCTTCGTAGGCATTGAGGGCGGCGCGGTCGCGCACGCCGATCCGCCACAGCACGCCGTGCACGCAAACGCCCGGCGCCCGCACCGCGGTGATCAGCCCGTCGTCGTTGACGATGGTGCGAAAGCCGTCGAGCACCGCGCGGCCGGCCTCCTGTGCGCCCGGACAGCGCCGGCGCATCATCGCGCGATCCATGTTCGATCCGTAGGCGAAGTGCAGCGTCACCGGGACACGTCTCCTCGGGTCGTTCCGGCAGAAGCAGAGCGGCGCATTTCGGCGACGCGTTTCGATGAGACGATGATCGCCGATCCGCGGCACGGGGTCGAGCCGGGGGCCAAGCCGGCGGCCGACAAACCGTCGCAGCGAAACGCCGCAACGATCAGAGCATGCGCTGGAAATCGGCTTTCGAGACGGCCTTGCACGACTTCACGAAGCGGATCACCCGGGCGGAGGTGTCGTTGCTGAGGGTGACGAAGCGCTCGAACGCCTCCTTCACCGCCCCGTCCTCCTCCACCCCGCCGAGGGTGGCGATCACGCAGCGCACGTCCGGCCAGCCGAGCCCGACCGACTTGCACAAGATCAGGATGCCCTCGGTGGCGCCGGCCCGCATCAAATTGCGCACCGTCTCGACCGGCAGCTTGCTCAGCGCCGCCAGCGCCTCGATGGTGTCGTTCTGGCGGCCCGCCTTGGCGAACTCGGCGACCTTGGCCTTCAGCTTGGCGGTGTCGAGCTGCAAAAGCGCGCTCGGCGAGTAGCTGTCCTTGTCGACCTGGGCGCGCTCGCGCGCCACCTCGGTGGCGATCTCGGCGAGCGTGCGGGTGATCTGCACGCGCATGTCGCCATCGGCCGACTTCAGGAGGCGGGTCTTCACCACCTCGGTCGCCTTGCGCAGCAGATGCTCGAACACGTCGGGCGGAACGTCGGTGCGGCCGATCACCGTCTCGGCGAGGCGGACGTCGTCGCTCGCCTTGTCCATCACCTTCATGAAGGTCGGGCGGGAGAAGCGCGCGCCCTTGTTGCCGGTGACCTTCAGCGTGACGCTGGAATCGCCGCGGTCGACCAGCACCTCGGTCAGCCGCTCGGGAAGCTGCTCACGGCCGGCGATGGCGGCGAGGTGCGCCTGCCCCTTGGTCTGCGCGAGCTGAACGAGGAAGTCGTCGCTGAGGATCTTCGAGCGCTCGATCAGCGGCCCGGAGATCTTGATGTCGTCGTCCTCGGCGAGGCGATGCACCGTGCGGACCGGCGCGTTGGCCACCGGCGCGAGCCGCTTGGCGAGCCGCACCAGGGCCTTCCGCTCGATCTTGAGGACGAGATGGCTCATCACGTCGTCGAACACCGAGACGTGGTCTTCCGTGTAGTTGTCGGCACCGGCGAGGAAGAGGTCGCTGACACGGCGCAGGATGTCGGCGCGCTGGGCACTCGAACCGTTGCTCAGCGTCTCCTCGAGCTCTGCGATCAGCGACGGCGCGCTCCCCATGACACCCGATCCAGGCCGCGGCCCCGAACAATCCGCCCCATGCGAATACACCGCCCAGGAATGAAATAGCCGTTAACTCGACCGGCGATTTCCCCCGCTACCGTCGACGCTGTGCCTCCCCTTCTTCTTCGATCCCGGGCAGCCACCCGGCGAGATGTGCCAGCCTCCGGGGTCGCCCCTCCTGCTCTGGCCAAGCCCTTCGTTTCGCGAGGAATTCTCGCTTCTCCGAGGTCCGCTCCCGCGGGTGAAATTTCACCTTCGGGTCCGCCCGCGTGCCACATTCGACCGGTCGGCAGCAGCAACAAGAAGGGGCATCCCATGAACGACTCCGACGACATTCAGAAAACGACGATCCGAAAAATAAAACTCAAAGTCATACCGTTCTGCCTCGCCCTCTACATCATCAACTACATCGACCGGATCTGCATTGGCTTCGGCGCGCTCGACATGAACGCCGAGCTCGGTATCTCGAACGCCGCGTTCGGCTTCCTCTCGTCGGCGTTCTTCATCGGATACTTCTTCTTCGAGGTACCGAGCAACATGTGCCTGCACAAGGTGGGTGCACGCATATGGATGGCGCGCATCATCATCTCGTGGGGCCTCGTGACGATGGGGATGTTCTTCGTCCAGAACTTCACCCACGTGCTGAGCCTCAGGGTCCTGCTCGGCATCGCCGAGGCCGGGTTCTTCCCGGGAATGATCTACTTCTTCACCTACTGGTTCCCGGCCAAGGAGCGCGCCAGCATCATCGGACTGTTCATGCTGGCGGTGCCGTTCGGCAACTTCATTGCGGCCCCCGTGTCGACGCTGATCATGGACAACATCCATTGGTTCGGCCACGCGGGCTGGCGCTGGATGTTCATGATCGAAGGCGGCGTCGCGGTGATCCTCGGCGTGATGGCGATCTTCCTGCTGGTCGACAAGCCGGAAAAGGCCAAGTGGCTGAACGACGAGGAGAAGCGCTGGCTGACCGACACGTTGAGCCGTGAGAACGAGTACAAGAAGGAAACCGCGTCTTTCTCGCTCGGTCAGATCTTCTCCCACCCCAAGATCTGGCAGCTCAGCCTGATCTATTTCAGCATCCAGACCACGACCCAGTCGGTGAACTACTGGATGCCCACCATCGTCAAGGGCTTCTCGTCGGATTGGTCGAACACGACCGTGGGCACGGTCTTGATGCTGCCCGGCATCATCAGCCTGGTCGTGATGCCGTTCTGGGGCATGCACTCGGACCACAAGCGCGAGCGCAAATGGCACACCGCGCTGCCGATCATCCTGTCGGCGGTCGGCCTGATGATGATCGCCGTGTTCGACGAGATTCCGCTGCGCCTCACCGGCGTGATCCTGAACGCGGTCGGCAACGTGGCCTTCTACGGTCCGTTCTGGTCGCTTCCCTCGATCTATCTCACCGGCCGGGCGGCCGCCGTGGGCGTCGCGATCATCAACTCGCTGTCCAGCGCCGGCGGCTTCGTCGGCAACAGCATCGTCGGCGTCATCAAGGACACCTCGGCCGGCACCTTCGGCGTCCTGTCCTTCCAGGCGGCGTGCTGCGTTTTCGCCTTCCTCGTGACGATCTCGCTCAGTCTCGAGGACAAGGCTCTCACCGAGAGCTAACGAAAGAGAAAATCATGAAAATCATCAGCGTCGACGTCTTCAAGGTGAACGACGGCAAGCCGAGCATCCTCGAGGGAACCGAGTTCTTCCCCGTGGTGGTGCGGATCAACACCGACGAGAACATCTCCGGATTCGGCGAGCTCGGGCTCGCCTACGGCAACGCCCAGGATGCCGGCTTCGGCATGGCGGTCGACTTCGCCAAGATGATCATCGGCATGAATCCCCTCAACAACGAGGAGATCTGGGAGAAGCTGTTCAGAAAGCCGTTCTGGGGGATGGGTGGCGGCACGGTGGTGTTCTCCGGCATCAGTGGCCTCGACATCGCCTTGTGGGACATCCGCGGCAAGCACTATCAAACGCCCGTCTACAATCTCCTCGGCGGCAAGACCAACACCCGGCTGCGCAGCTATGCGAGCCAGCTCCAGTTCGACTGGGACGAGAAGACGGCCGCTCTCGTCGATCCGAAGGACTACGCGAAGGCCACCCGCAAGGCGCTCGACCAGGGCTACACCTGCATCAAGGTGGATCCGGTCGGGTTCGACCTCCAGGGGAACTGGATGGGCTGGAACAATTACGGAATGCTGGAGTACGACCAGCTCCGCGTCGCGATCGACCGGGTCGCCGCGATGCGCAAGGAAGGCGGCGAGAGGATGGACATCATCATCGAGCTGCATTCGCTGACCGACGTGAACACCGCCGTGCAGCTCGGCACCGAGCTCGAGAAGTACCGGATCTTCTACTACGAGGAGCCCGTGCATCCGCTCAACAGCGTCTCCATGCGCGAGGTCTCGGAGCGGATCCGCATCCCGATCGCCTCCGGCGAGCGGATCTACACCCGCTGGGGCTACCGGCCGTTCCTGGAGGACCGCTCGCTCAACGTGATCCAGCCCGATCTCGGCAATTGCGGCGGGATCACCGAGGGCAAGAAGATCTGCGACATGGCCAACACCTACGATGCGGCCGTTCAGATCCACGTGTGCGGCGGGCCGATCGCCACGGCCGCGGCATTGCAGCTCGAGGCCGTGATCCCGAACTTCCTGATCCACGAGCAGCATGCGGTCGCCCAGCTCGCGGCGAACCGGAACACCTGCAAGTACGACTACCTGCCGAAGGACGGCTATTTCGAGATCCCCGATCGGCCGGGCATCGGGCAGGAGCTGACGGAGGACGCGATGAACGCCTCCCGCAAGGTGACCGTGAGCTGACCACGAGCTATCCTCACACCGCTGACGGACGTGACCGTGCGGCGCCCGTCAGCCTTCTCCGACATAGTTGTTGATGCGCAGGATGTGCTCCTTCATCCGAGCGCAGGCGGCGTCGAAATCCTCGTCGCGAATGGCCCGGACGATCGCGGCGTGCTGGAGGACGGAAATCTCGATGTCGGCCGCCGCGTAGCGCTTGATCGCGTTGTTGTACAGGGTGAACACCTTGGCCTCGATGGTCCGGAAGATCGCGTCGAGGAACTCGTTCTCGGCGTGCCGGAAGAAGGCCGCATGGAACCGGTTGTCCACGTTGATGTATTTCTTCGCGTCGGCGAGCTTGCTCGCCTCACGGGCCTCGAGCATGTTGAACTTGAGGTCGTCGCACAGCGCCTTGTAGTTCCGCTGCATCGACTCCCGTATCGCCTCGCACTCGATGACGATCCGGACGTTGTTCAGGTTCTCGATCTCCCGCTTCGTGAAGCAGGCGACGTAGGATCCGCTCCGCGGCTTGATGATCACCAGACCCATCGTCGAAAGCAGCTTCAGCGCCTCGTGGACCGGCGTGGTGCTGATCGAGAAATGGTCGGCGAGCTGCTCCTCGGTCAGCTTCTGGCCGAGCGCGAGCTCGCCGCTGACGATCATCTCCCGGATCTTGGCTTCCGCATAAGCAACGAGCGATTTCGTACTCATCGTCGTACCCGTCGAAGAATGGGAGCCGGTTCGGCTGGTATTCGAGGTCCGCGGCACTCGCCGCTGCGGAGCGAAGCGAACGAAGCCGGGACGGCACGGAAGGAAGTAAGGAAGTAAGGAAGGAATTGCGGGCCGCAGTATCGTCCGCAATGTGGCGGGAGAACAAGAGCCAACCGGCCGTTGTGCCGACCGCACACGTTGCGGCCCGGACGGTCGCCGACGGCCGGTCGGGCCGGCCGGTCGAGGGGCGCGGACGCGACCTTCGGCCGCCGAGCGGCGTACCCTCACCGCCGTCGCGCGAAAATCGCGTGCAGGAGCGCCTTGAACAGCTTCGAGCGCGAACGCTTCAGCGCCGCGAGCTCACCGGCGACCGTGTCGCGCTCCTGCATCAGCCGGTTGAGGCCGTCGTCGGCGACCGAAAGCAGCGCGTCGAGCCCCTCGCCCGCCGCCCCGCCGCTGCCGCGGCGCGCGAGCGCCAGGAGCGGCGGGTCGCCGTAAGTGTGGCCGGGCGGCGCCCAGCCGCGCGCGTAGCGGGTGCCGAAATGCTCGATCGACAGGAAGAACGGGTCGGGCGCGGCCGGCTGGTAGGCGTCGAAGGCGCGGCCGAGCGACAGCGTCATCGCGCTCTCGAGCGGACCGGCGAAGGCGCCGTCGCGGTCGTAGAACCACGGCGTCGCCATCCAGCGGCGGAGCTGCGCGTCGGAGACGAAGAAGCCGCCGACATGCGGGTTGGTCGGCAGCGCGAAACTGTGGCGCCGGCCGTGCCAATCGGCCTCCAGCATCGGCGGCTGGCCGGCGCGACGCATGCCGAGACCGATCATGGTCTCGGCCGAAATCTTGGGCCACACCGAGACCATCGCCGGCGTGCCGGATTGCGACATCTCGTAGCGCAGCGGCAGCAGCACCCGCTCCGGCCCGAACGCCTGCTCGAACCAGGCGAGCTTGTCGAAGAACAGCGGGTCGTGGACGATCATGTCGTCCTCGACCACGGCGTAATAGTCGTACTGCCCGACGCGCTCGCCGATCACCCGCTGGGTCTCGAAGCCGAGCTGCATCGCCGGGCCGTCCCAAAGCTCCAGCGTGTAGAGCGACGGGTCGATGCCGACATGCTCCATGATGCCCTTGCCCGGCACCTGCAGCACGACGATGTCGAGCACCCGCTCGGTCTCGTCGCCGGGCAGCCGGGCGGCAGAATCCTCGCCGTGCCGGTTCGGGCCGAAATGGCGGTGGAACCCGACGATCATCGCGTTGACCGCGGCGATGCGGGCGATCGGGTCGATCCGGCTCGCATAGATGGTCGGATCGCCCGCCGAAGCGGGCTCGAAGAAGTGGTGGGTGACGACGAGAAGACGCATCGGCCTAGCCAGCCCGAACCAGCAGCGCGAGGTGCGACCCGAAATCGGGAATTTTTGCCCGCACGAAGCCCGCCTTCGCCATTGCCGCGAACATGGCGTCGAGCGCGCCTTGCGCCACCGCGTGCGGATGCAGCTCGAGATGGATCGCCCGCACCCGCCGCCAGTCGGCGACCGACGGCAAGAGGTCGACCTCGGCGCCCTCGACGTCGAGCACCAGCACGGTCGGGTCGAGCGTCGCGACGATCGCCGACAGCGCGCGCGCCGGCACCACGATGCGGGTTGGCGCCGCGGCGGCATCCACCAGTCCCGCGACGGCGAAGCTCGAGGTCTCGCTGGTGTCGGCGAAGGCGACCTCGGCGACGTCGCCGGCGACCACCGCCGCCTGCTCGACCGTCACCGAATGCCCGTTGAGCGCGAGATTTTCACGAAGTGCCGTCGCGGTCCGCGGGGTCGGCTCGAACACCGTGACGGCGGCATCACCGACCAGGTCGGCGATCGCCATGGTCACCGTGCCGAGCCCGCCGCCCGCCTCGACCACCCGGTCGCCCGGCCCGATCAGGCCGGCCTGTGCCATGTGGGCGAGCAGGTCGCGTTCCGGCTTCTCGTAGCGGCCGAGCGCGACGAGCTTCAGCACCACCGGCGAGGTCAGCACCGGATCGCGGCGCAGCCGCTTGCCGCCGACCCGCAGCTCGTCGCCCCACGCCCACAGACGCCAGCGCCACGCGGCGCTGGTAGCCAACCGATCGAGAAACACGCCGAACCGCTCCCCTGACGGCGCGCCCCGAGAACCCGGCGCACACCGCTCGGCCGGCTCTATCACGAATCGGCCGGGCGGCCAGAGAAGTTTGCCGGAGCCGTATCGTCCTACCGTCTCGGCCCGGCGACGATGTGGTGCTCGTGCAGCCACGAGATCTCGTGGTCGGGGTAGCCGATCTCGGACAAAATCTCGTCGGTGTGCTCGCCGAGGCCGGCGGCGCGCTTGGGCGGCTCGCGCGGCACCTCGCTGAACGAGAACGGCGTGCCGGGCATCAGATACTCGCCGATGCCGGGCTGCTCGAGCCTGGCGAACATCGGGTTGTCGGGCGAGCAGTCGGGATCCTCGTCGATCACCTGGCGGAACGAGCGAAACACCGACCAGGTGACGCCGTGCTCGTCGAGCGCGGGGGCGAAGTCCTCGACGTGGCGGGCGCGGAACCAGGGCGCGAGCAGCTCGGTGATCTCCTTGCGCGCCTTGAAGCGGTCGCCCTCGCGCGACAGCCGCAGGCCGAGCCGCACGCCGAGGTCGTCGAGCTCCTCGTGCAGGCCGGTGGTGTGGCGCAGGCCGTCCCACTGGCGGTTGGTGAGGGCGACGATCATCACCCGGCGGCCGTCGGCGGTCTCGAAGTCCTGGCCGTAGGCGCCATAGAGCGCATTGCCGTAGCGCGGCCGGTCGAAGCCGTTGACCTCGACCTCGCCGATGATGCCGAGATTGCCCAGCGTCGCCAGCGCCACGTCCTTGAGCGCCACCTCGACGAGCTGGCCCTGCCCGGTCATCCGCCGGTGCCGCTCGGCCGCCAGCACGCCGAGCGCGGCCTTTTGGCCGGTCACGAGGTCCCAGGCCGGCAGCACGTGGCACACCGGGTCCTGCGAGCCCTCCGGCCCGGTGGCGGAGGGAAAGCCGACCGCGGGATTGACGGTGTAGTCGACCGCCGGGCCGCCGCGCCGATCGCCCAGCACCGAGACCATGATCAGGTCCTCGCGGTGCTTGCGCAGCGAGTCGTAGTCCATCCAGCCGCGCACCCGCAGATTGGTGAGAAAGACGCCGCGGTCGGGGCCCGGCTCGCAGATCAGGCGGGTGAGGATCTCCTGGCCGCGCGGGGTCGCCATGTCGACCGCGAGCGAGCGCTTGCCCTTGTTGAGCCCGGCCCAGAACAGGCTGCGATTGTCCTTGGTGACCGGCCAGCGGTGATAGTCGAGCCCGCCGCGAATGCGATCGAAGCGGATCACGTCGGCGCCGAGCTGCGCCAGCGTCATTCCGGCGAACGGCACCGCGACGAAGGCGGAGCCCTCGATCACCCGCAACCCCTTCAGCACCTCGACCATCACGCCACTCCTACGCTCAGAGACCGTTTGGAAACTCCGACGGGGCTGCGCCGGAGCCGATTTCGCCGATCCGGCAGGAGCCGATCGAGGCGCGTACCGGGGAGTACGCGCGAGATCGGCGACGAACCGGGCGGCCGA
>NZ_AKZI01000023.1 GCF_000293785.1 Rhodovulum sp. PH10
AGGTCGCCGAGGAGGCGCGACGCTTCCTCTCGCTGCCTCGCCCGGAACCGCCGGCTGCGCCGCGACCGTCAGCTCCGCGGGGCTCGCCCGAAGCGGCGCACCGGCTCTGGGCCATGGCCGAGCCGCTCGCCGGCACCCTGGCCGAGGCCTACCTTCAAGCCCGCGGGATCACGACCGTCCATCATGCGGGCGCGTTGCGATTCCATACGCGGTGCCACTATCGCGCGGACGAGCACGCGCCTACCGAGACCTGGCCGGCGATGATCGCCGCCGTCACCGACCTGTCGGGCGCGATCACCGGCGCGCACCGCACTTGGCTTGCCCCGGACGGCTTGGGCAAGGCACCGATCGACACGCCGCGACGAGCCATGAGCGGCCTGCTCGGCCATGCCGTCCGGTTCGGTGCGGCGGCCGAGGTCGTCGCGGCCGGCGAAGGCATCGAGACGATGCTGTCGCTGCGGTGTGCGCTGCCCGCCATGCCCATGGCGGCAGCACTGTCAGCCAGCCATCTCGCCGCTCTCGAGTTCCCTGCGGCGCTCCGACGGCTCTACGTCGCCCGCGACGCCGACGCCGCGGGCGAGATGGCGCTCACCGCGCTAACCGACCGCGCGCGTGCCGCTGGCGTCGAGGCGCTGGTCCTCGCGCCGCGGCTCGGAGACTTCAACGAGGATCTGCAGACGTTCGGTTCCGGCGCCGTTCGCACAGCCGTGCAGATCCAGCTCGCCCCGCAGGACGCGGCGCGCTTCATGGGTCGGAGGACGGTCAGGACAAGGTGACCGAAGTCGGCACCCTGTCCCCGGTTTACAAGGCTTTCAGGAAGGTCATGAGATCCTTGTCCTCGTTCCATGAGCGAGCGGACCTTGGCTGCCCGACTTCGCAGAGCGCGACGGCGTTGGCCTTCAGGGTAAGGTCGATCTCGGCATAGATGCTGGTGGTGCTGATCGAGACGTGTCCGAGCCAGGCCCGGATCGTGTTGATGTCCACGCCGGCGAGCACCAGGTGGCAGGCCGTGGTGTGCCGGATCACATGCGGGGTTATCGTACGACCGGCCAGTTCCGGGACTCTGGCTGCACAACGCTCGATCAGGCGATAGACCCCGAAGCGGGTGAACGGCGTCCCGAGCCGGCTGATGAACACGGCGTCTTCGCCCGCGCGACGGGTGATCTCGTCCACCAGGACGCGCTCGGTTTCCGGCCACAGCGGGCACTGGCGCGTCCTGGCCCCCTTGCCGTGCAAGATGACGAGATTGTGCCCGCCGTTCCGGGACCCGATCTGCAGATCGCGCACCCGCAGCTGGGTAGCTTCGGAGACTCTTGCGCCGGTGTTGTAGAGGAAGAGCAGAAGCGCGTACTCGCTCCGGCCGCGCCGGGTCTTGCGGTCGGGCGCCGCCAGCATCGACTCCATCTCCGCTCTGGTCAGCCATCCGACCGGCGGCGGCATGGACCTCTTCGACGCGATGGCCCGGATGTGACCGCACCATTCGACATGGGCCGGGTCCCGGCTACCGACGAAGCGCGCGAACGCCCGGATGGCGGACAGTCTCTGATTGCGGGTCCGGGCGGAGCAACCTCGATCCGCCTCGAGATGGGTGAGGAACTGCAGCACATGTCCGGACGTGAGGTCCGATACGGCCAGCCGGTCCACGGGCTTGCGCAGCTTCCGGCTGACGAAGGGCAGCAACAAGCTGAAGGTGTCGCGGTAGCTCGTGCGGGTGTTCCGGGCGAGATTGCGTTCGGTGACGATGTGCTCGCACAGGAATCGGCGGAGCCACGGGCCGAGGGCTGCGAGGTCAGGCATGCCGACCTCCCGCCGCATAGCGGGCGAACCGCAGCGACGCCTGTTCCAGCAACTCCGGCGTCATCGACAGATAAACCTTCGTGCCCTCCAGATCGGCGTGACCGAGGTAGGTGGAGAGCACCGGCAGCAGCCGTTGCACATCAGCGCCCTGCCGATACCAGCTCGTCAGGCGATGGACGGCGAAGCTGTGCCGAAGGTCATGCAGGCGCGGGATCGTCCGGTCGCCTGTTGCGCGGTGAACCCCGGCGATGCGCCTGAGCGTGTCGAACGCAGCCTGCACGGTGCTGCTGGCAAGACGCGTCCCGTTCTGGTTCGCCAAGAGCAACGCGTTCTGGCCGTTCACAAGGCCGGCTTGACGGCGCTGCAACACGTGACGGTCGAGCAACGCTGCGAGCCGAGGTCCGATCGGGACCAGGCGGCTCTTGTAGAACTTGGTGGCTCGGATGGTCAGAACGGCGTTCGCCAGATCGACGTCGGCCATGGTGAGGCGGGTCGCCTCCCCGAAGCGTAACCCCGCCCCGTACAGGAGGAGAAGCAGAGTGCGGAACGTCACCGCGTTCAGCTGGACCGCGCCGCGCCGGCTTGCCTCCACGGTCGCGGGATCGAAGAGCCGCTTCAGCTCGTCGCGCGCGTAGATGTAGGGTGGCGCCCGAACGGGCGATCTCGGCGCGTCGACCGGCATGGGCGAGCGGGCCGCATGGCCGCGGCTGATCGCATGACGCCAGAAGCCGGCAAGCGCATAGTACTTGTTCTCACTGTAACGCGTCGGCGGGCCTTCACCCGCCAGGTAGGCCAGGACCTGCTCCGTTGTGACCGCGTCGCAGGCGGCGTCGCCATCGGCATGATCAAGGAAGCGGCGCAGCAGGCTCGCCCCGGTCGTGAACTTCGCGCCGTGAGCTTGTCGCCAGAGCACATAGCGTTCGATCGCCTCGCGCAGGATCATGCCAAGTCCTCCAGGTCGAGAGCCGCCACCTCGCGAAGCGCGGCGAGGTCGACCTTGGCGTAGATCGTGGTGGAGGACGGATCGCGGTGGCCGAGGAAGTCCCCGATCACCTTCATCGGCGTGCCCTGATCGAGAAGGTGCTGGGCCGCGGCATGCCGAAGGGCGTGAGCTCCGCGTCGGCCGGTGACGACGCCGATTGCCGCCAGCCGGTCACGAACCATCTTGCCCAGGGCTTTTCGATCGAGCGGGCGGATCGGTGCGTGCGTCGTGAAGAAGAGATCGCGCCCGAAGCCGGACGGCCGCGCTTCCCTGATGTAGTGCAGGATGGCGTGGCCCACTCCCTGCGACAACGGCCAAAGATGGGTCCGGCCCGGCTTCGGGCAGCGGACCCGAAGCATGGCATTCTCCCAGTCCAGATCGTCCAGCCGCAGCCCGCCGACCTCTCCGGTCCGAAGCCCGTACCCGATGAACAGCATCAGGATGGCCCGGTCGCGCTTGTCGACCGGGCGGTCGCCCTCGACCGACGCCAGCAGGCGCACGACATCCTCGCGCCGCAAGCCCTTCGGCACGGTCTCGTCAGCCATGAACCGGGGCGGCACGATGCCTGCGGCGAGGCCCGCTCGGCACCAGCCGCGCGTCTCGGCGAACAAGAAGAACGCTCTCAACCGCTGCGCATAATCGTGTCTCGTCCGGCGGCCCCAGGCGCCTCGCCCGTGCTCCGCCGCTACGGCATCGTCGATGTCGGTCATGCCGACGGCGCTCAACTGCACGCCCTTGGCGGCCAATTGAACGAAGAAGTGGTCGGCAGCCGTGCGATAGCTCTGCACGGTCGCATCGGAGAGACCGCGCTCCTCGAGCAACCATCGTTCGAAGGCCTGAACCTCGGCGTCATGCGGATGGCGGCCGTCATCGCGTTCGTCGAGCCAGCCCAGGAAGGCGAGCCATCGAACACCGTGATTGACGAAGCGGTCGCGCGTTTTGGGCGCCGCGGTCCATTCGCACCGGCGGCCTCTCGGTTGCGCCCACAGCGCCGCAGCAGCCTCGATCTGCGACCGGCTCACCCGGTCGCCATCTTCAAGGTCCAGAAGGCGCACCAAGCTCAGCTGATCGTTGGCGCACTTGCGCAAGGTCGATCGTCTCGCACCAGTCGCCTCGAGATGAACAAGGTATCGTTCCCGCTGCTCCACGAGCGGTGCTGCGCGATACCTCTCGGCGGTGTGCGCGAAGAGGATGTCGTCGAACATTCTGGCCTCCATGTTGTTGGAGGCGTGAGCTTCCGACGAAGCGGGGCGATGGAAGCTATTTTGATCGCACGCGACGCCTATCGTCCGCCGCGAGCTGGGCGCACAGTCCGTTCCGCAGCATCTCGGCGCCGAGCCGGCGCAGGTCCTCGTTGAAGTCGTCGAGCGCGGGCACGAGCGTCAGCGCCTCGACGCCGGCGGCACGCGCACGGTCGGTGAGCGCGGTGACCGCCATCTCGCCCGCGGTGTCGGCGTCGCGGGCGACGTAGAGCCGTCGTAAACCGGCGGGCAGTTCGAGTGCAGCAAGATGGTTGGCCGAGAGCGCGGCCGCTGCCGGCATCGAGGGCATGATCTGCCGAAGCGAGAGGATTGTTTCAAGCCCTTCTCCTGCCATCATGACATCGCTTGCGCGACCGAACCGGACGGCGTTGCCAAGCAGCAGGCCCATGGCGCGGCGGGGCGTCGAGACCGGCGCTTTGCAGGCCGACGCGGGATCGAGCCAGGTGCGGTGCGCACCGGTCATCGTGCCGTCGAGCGCCGTGACTGCCGCGATCAGCGCGGGCCAGGCATCACGAGTCCGATCGCGAGGGTCGTCATCGTCGCTGCGGTACCAGCAGCGCGGATGGAAGCGGAGGGACTCACAGCCCCCCAGATCCTTGATCCCGCGGGCGTGAAGGTACGCCTCGGCCAAGGTGCCGGTGAGCGGCTCGGCCATAGCCCAGAGCCGGCGTGCCGCTTCGGGCGAGCCCCGCGGAGCTGACGGTCTCGGCGCCGCTGGTGGTTCCGGGCGAGGCAGCGAGAGGAAGCGTCGCGCCTCCTCGGCGACCT
>NZ_AKZI01000024.1 GCF_000293785.1 Rhodovulum sp. PH10
CGAAATCGGCTCCGGCGCAGCCCCGTCGGAGTTTCCAAACGGTCTCTCAGTGGGTCCAGGGGCTACGGCGGCCGGCGGCGAAATTGTCGGCGTAGGCGATGGTGCGGCGGGTGGCCGGCTTCGGCTCGATCACCTGATAGGCGATGCCGCGCGCCTCGCAATAGGCGACCGCCTCCTCCTTGGTGTCGAACTTCAGCCGCACCTGGGCGCGAGTGTCGCCGGAGGAGGTCCAGCCCATCAGCGGCTCGACCCGCCGCGGCTCGCTCGGCTCGAAGTCGAGCACCCAGTGCCGGGTCTTTGCCGTGCCGGACTGCATGGCGTTCTTGGCGGGCTTGTAGATGCGAGCGATCATGGACGCCTCGGGAGTGAACGGCCGACAACGCGGCACGCCATCGGCGCGCCGTAAAACGTCCTAACGCTCCGGCGGCGAAATGCAAAGCGGTCAGCGGCCGCGCGCGGCGGACGCCGGCTCCAGCTCCGGGTCCGGCCTGCCGCACTGCGAAACCCTCGGGGCACCGTGCGGGTTCCCCGGAGGCGCCGGCCGAGCCTCCGGCACGCCATCGCCCGAACACTCCCATTGCCCGAAGAACGCCCGAACCACATCCCCTGAGCCCGAGAGAGCCCGAAAGCCCATGAAAGTCGCCGTCTTCAGCACGAAACCCTACGATCGCCACTTCCTCGACGCCGCCAACGCCGGAAATACCCACCACCTCGTCTATTTCGACGCGCGCCTCTCGGCCGAGACGGCGCCGCTCGCCGCCGACGCCGAGGCGGTGTGCGCCTTCGTCAACGACGTGCTCGACCGTGCCGTGCTGACGACGCTCGCGGACAACGGCGTGCGGCTGATCGCGCTGCGCAGCGCCGGCTTCAACAATGTCGATCTCGCCGCCGCGAGCGATCTCGGGCTCGCCGTCGCCCGCGTGCCGGCCTATTCGCCGCGCGCGGTCGCCGAGCACACGCTGGCGCTGATGCTGTGCCTGAACCGAAAGATCCACCGCGCCTACAACCGCGTGCGGGAGGGCAATTTCGCCCTCGACGGGCTGCTCGGGTTCGACCTGCACGGCAAGACGGTGGGCGTGGTCGGCACCGGCAAGATCGGCGAGACGGTCGCCACCATCTTGCGCGGGTTCGACGTCCGGCTGCTCGCCCACGACCCCTACCCCAACCCGGCGGTCTCCGCGCTCGGCGCCCGCTATGTCTCGCGCGAAGAACTCTTCCAAAACTCCGACATCGTGACCCTGCACTGCCCGCTCACCCCCGACACGCGGCATCTGGTCGACGCCGCGCTGCTCGCCAAGGCGAAGCCCGGGCTGATGCTGATCAACACCAGCCGCGGTGCGGTGATCGACACCCGCGCGGTGATCCGGGGGCTCAAGGACGGCACGCTCGGCAGCCTCGCGCTCGACGTCTACGAGGAGGAGGCCGACCTCTTCTTCGAGGACCTCTCCGACACCGTGATCCGCGACGACGTCTTCGCCCGCCTGCTCACCTTCCCCAACGTGCTGATCACCGGCCATCAGGCGTTCTTCACCCGCGAGGCGCTGGGCCAGATCGCCGAGACGACGCTCGCCAATATCGACGCCTTCGCCGCCACCGGGCAGGCGGTGCACGTGGTGTCGAGCGAGAAGGTGGTCGGGCGCACCGCCGCCTGAGAGGCCCGCGCCAGTGCATCGGTGCGACACCACCGCCGCCGGTGCATAGCACCGACTGGACAACTTTCCCTCGCAGAGTACCGTCCTCGGGGATAGACTGAGGCACGGCGCGGTCGAGAGTCGTCCGGGATCGCGACCAGCGCCGAGGGCTGAAGGATTCGGCGATGCCGTCACCCGACGGCGCCTCGGAGCCCGCCCGTCCGGCGGCTCCGGCGTCGCATGCCGCGAGACCGGTGTCCTGCGCCGCGCTGGTGATCGTCGCAGCCGGCGTGACGATCGGCTGGATCGCGCTCGACCGTCTGATCCCTCCTGCCCCGTCTCCCTTGCCGCCGGTCGCCGAGGACGAGATCCCGCCCGACACGGGTGCCGTGCGCCATCGCAACGGCTTCGGCGAGCCGAGTTTGCTGATCCAGCCGGTGGCGGTCGAAGGCGACGCGGCGCCGCCGCTCGATCCGGTGCGGCTGCACGGGCGGCTGGTCGACGTGCTGTCGCGCTTCGAAGGCGTGCGGGTGCTGATGCCGCGCACCGCCACCACCATCGGCGCCGGCGTGCCGCTGCCGGCGCCCGACTACGTGCTGGGCACGGCGATCGAGACCGGCCGGCCGGACGGCCCGGTGCTGCGGCTGCGGCTGGTGGAGACCGCCGGCACGGCGGTGCTGTGGCAGGCCTCCTATCCGGTGGCGCCGAGCGAGGACGGCCCCGGCCCGGCCGGCGACCGGCTGATGCGAAAGATCGCCGCCGCGCTCCTGCAGCCCTACGGCCTCCTGCCGGCGACCGAGCGCGGCCGCGGCGAGCAGGCGCGGCCCTCGCCCTATCGCTGCACCCTCGAGGTCGCCGAGTTCGCCCGCTTCGTCGATCCGATCGCGCGCGAAAGAACCCGCCGCTGCCTGGTGCGGGCGATCGCCGCCGACCCGGCGTTCGGATACGGCCGCGCGATGCTCGCCCGGATGTACTGGCGCCAGTATCTCCTGCACGGCTTCGAGAGCGATCTCGCGACCGCCGCGGCGCTGGCGGCGCGGGGCGTGGCGCTGGCGCCGCACAGCGCCCGCGCCCACTACGCGCTGATGACGGTGCGGGTGTCGCAGGGCCGCCTCACGGAGGGTTTGGCCGCCGGCAGCCGTGCACTGACGCTGAACCCGTACGATTTTCGCGTGCTGACCGTCTATGGCGCCCAGCTCACCACGCTCGGCCGGTTCGACGAGGGCTACGCGCTGCTCCAGCAGGCGCGCGAGAGCGTGCCGGTGATGCCGCTGCCGCTCGCCTGGGGGCTGTTCTTCGCCGCCTACGCGAAAGGCGATCTCGCGACCGCCGAAAACTGCGTCGCGGCGATGGAAGGCGAGTTCGACCTGAACCATCTCGCCCGCGGCCTGCTGGCGGTCGCCCGCGGCGACATGGCGGCGGCCCGCGCCGCCCGCGCGGCGCTGCGCGCCGGCCGCTCGATCTGGGACGGCGATCCGCGTCGACGCCTGCGGCGGTTCATCCCCTCGCCGGTGCTGTACGATCGCATCGTCACCGATTTCGCCCGCATTCCGCGGTGAACATCTGCGCCGCAACCAGGAACCGGACGCGGAGGGAGGAGCACCGACCATGCGACGCACGCCACGCGCCCTCCTCGCGACCCTCGCGGAGCCGCCGGCCCTCCGGCGCCTGCTCCTGCTCCTGGTTGCGCTTCCGCTCCTGCCGCCCGGCGGACCGGCGATGGCCGAGCCGGTGCGCGCGCCGCTCGACACGCTGGCCGACCTGCAGCGGGCGCTGAGAGCCTGCTGGGTGCCGCCCCCGCCGGAGGCGGCCCGCCCCGGCATGCAGATCACCGTGCGCACGAGCTTCAAGCGCGACGGCACCATTCTCGGCAAGCCGCGCATCACCTTCGAGGCGCCCGGCGCTACCGACGACGACCGCCTCGCCTACCGCATCGCGGTGGCGGCGATGCTGACCCGCTGCACGCCGCTGCCCTTCACCGACGCGCTCGGCGCGGCGGTCGCCGGCCGACCGTTCAGCCTGCGGCTGATCGACCGGCGGGGAGTGCGCGGGCCGCGGCGGACGAGCCTGTGATCGCCCGGCGGGCGGCGAGCCGAAGCTCCATCTGGTCCACCACGATCGCGGCGAGATCGTTGAGATCGGCGATCTGCCGGCCGTCCACCGCGCGCGGCTCCCTGGCGATCACGCACAGCATGCCGAGATTGAACCCGTCCGCCGTGTGCAGCGGCACGCCGGCATAAAATCTCAAGCCGAACTCGCCGGCGACCAGCGGATTGGCGAGTGAGCGCGGATCGGCGCGCGCGTCGGTGAGGATCCACGGATCCTCGGACAGGATCGCCGAGGCGCACAGGCCCGGCTCGCGGTCGATCTGGTCGACGTCCAGGCCGTGGTGCGACTTGAACCAGATGCGGTCCTCGTCGACGATGCTGACGATCGCGATCGGCACGTCGAAGCGCCGCGCGGCGAGCGCGGTGATGCGGTCGAACGAGCCGTCCGGCGGGGTGTCGAGAATGTCGTAGCGGCGGACGGCGGCGAGCCGGCGGTGCTCATCGACCGGCAAGATGCTTGGATTTGTCACGTGGAGAAAACCTCGTCGAATTGTTCGGCGGGGAAACATGTCTTGCGTCGCTTCGTTGCATCGGCCCGGCACTCCCGTACCGGCTGCCGTCGTCCATCCCTAACGAAAGGTGAACGGCCCCCTGCCGACGCCGCCCCGACGCCGCCCGCCGTGCACCAGGGGAATCGCGCCGCTTGATTCGCGTCGCCGTTTCGGAGACCGTCGCGGCCTTCCAGAAGGAGTGTCGGAAGTGTCGTCCGAAAAAGTTCTCGTCACCGGCGCGAGCGGGTTTCTCGGCTCGGCGGTCGCGACGGTGTTGCGCAATGCCGGTTTTTCCGTGCGCGTGCTGGTGCGTCCGACCAGCGCCCGCACCAATCTCGATCCCGCCGACGCGGTGTTTCAAGGCGACATCACCGACCGCGACTCGGTCGCGGCGGCGATGCGCGGCGTGCGCTTCGTGTTTCACGTCGCCGCCGACTATCGGTTGTGGGCGCCCGACCCTTCGGCGCTGTTCCGCACCAATGTCGAAGGCACCCGCATCGTCATGCAGGAGGCCTTGCTGGCCGGCGTGGAGCGGGTGGTCCACACGTCGAGCGTCGCGACGCTCGCGCTCGACCAGCCCGGCCCGGCCGACGAGACCCACCCGCTCGATGCGGCGCGCGCGATCGGCGCCTACAAGCAGAGCAAGGTTTTGGCCGAACGTCTCGTCGAGGAGATGGTTTTACGCGACAAGCTGCCGGCGGTGATCGTCAATCCGTCGACGCCGATCGGCCCGCGCGACGTCAAGCCGACGCCGACCGGCCGCATCGTGGTGGAGGCGGCGAGCGGTCGCATGCCGGCCTTCGTCGACACCGGGCTCAATCTCGCGCATGTCGACGACGTCGCCGCCGGCCACCTGCTCGCGCTGCAGAAGGGCGAGATCGGCGAGCGCTACATTCTCGGCGGCGAGAACGTTTATCTGCGCGACATGCTGATCACCATCGCCAAGCTGGTCGAGCGCCGTCCGCCCTCGCTCGAGCTGCCGCGCCGCGCGCTGTTTCCGCTCGCCTGGGGCGCGGAAGCGTTCGCCCGCCTCACCGGCCGCGAGCCGTTCGTCACCGTCGACGGGCTGAAGCTCGCAAAATACCGGATGTTCTTCGACGACAAGAAAGCCCGCCGCACGCTCGGCTACGCCTCGCGTCCCTACGAGCAGGCGCTTTCCGATGCGATCGCCTGGTTCCGGCTCGCCGGCATGGTGAAGTGAGGAGGCCAGCCTCCTGCGCCACTCCACGAGCGCCGTCATGCGCGGGCGAAGACCCGCGCATCCATCAAGAAAATAGACCTCTTGTTTTTTGTTTCGATGGATCGCCGGGTCCCGGTCTCGACCGGCCCGGCGATGACGGTGGAGCGCGTGGCACTCGCCTCGCTCTCGTGTCGTCCGGGGGGCGTCAGCAGACGTCCAAAAAGCCGCCGCGCGCTGCGCCGGTCTCACGTGCCGCTTCGATCACACGCTCGGCGGTGAGGGCGGCGAGCTCGTCCTCGTAGAGATAGCCCGGCGCGTGGCCGGGAAACGTGTCGGCGGTCGCCGGGTGGAAATAGATCTCGCTCGCGCCGTCCGGCAGGTTTTCCAAGAGCGGCGCCACGCGCTCGGCCGTCATCGCGCCCGTCCAGGTGAGCCCGAACACCGCATCCGGCACGAAGAACCCGCGCTTGCGCGCCAGCACCGCGAGCCGCCTCGCCCATGCGACCGTCAGGCGCGCGCCGAAAGGCTGGCTCCCCTGGCCGGTCGCGGCGATCACGGTGGCCGGCTCGACCGGCACCCGCAAGCGTTTTGCGCAAAGCTTTTCGGCCTCCGCCATCACCGCGTCGGCGATCGTCGGGTGCAGGTGAAAATGCTTGTGGGCGTTGACGTGATCGAGCAAGAGCCCGGTCTCGGCAAAGGCGGCGAACTGCGCGGCGACCTCCGCCTTCATCTGCGCCCGCACCGCGGGGCGGAAGAAGATCTCGAAGGCGAGCCGCACCATATCGCTGCGAAAGCGTCCCTTCGCATCGACCAGATCCGGCACCGTCTCGCGTGAGAGAACGGGGCGCGACTCGAGCAGCACGACGTGCAGCCCGACCTTCAGGTCCGGCAAACGCCGCGCGCGCGCCACCGCATCGGCCGCCGCCGGCGCGCCGACCATCAAGCTCGCGGCGGTGAGAATGCCGTCGCGATGCGCCGCCTCGATCGCCGCGTTCACCTCGACGGCGAGGCCGAAATCGTCCGCCGTGACGACGAGGCGTTTCATGAGAGAAAATCTCCGGAGCCTGCGCTCCCTCTCCCCGCTTGCGGGGAGAGGGTCGGGGTGAGGGGGAAACGCCGGGAATGGAGGAGAAGGGAGGGGGAGGGGCGCGGGAGGGGAC
>NZ_AKZI01000025.1 GCF_000293785.1 Rhodovulum sp. PH10
TCGCGCCGCAACGCAGCCCGCGTCCGAGTTTCCAAACGGGCTCTAAGCCAGCCGCCGCACCATCAGCCGGGCGTCTTCGTCGTAGCTCGCGAGCTTTTGCCTCAGCTTTTCGTCACCAACCGCCGCCGTGACAAAAAGCTGGCGGTGCCAGAACGGCGCCGAGCCGCCGACCGCGACCAGCGTCATGGTGGCGAAGTTTTTCGACGCGGCATGCGCGCAAAGGTCCCGCACCACCGTGCCGGCGGCGCCGGTGCCGCGAACTTCCGGCAGCAGCGCGAGGTCGTGCAGGTACCAGGTGGTCGGCGCCTCGGGGAGCTTTTCGAGCCGCGTGTTCAGCGCCGGCGGCAAACCCGTCCAGGGATGGCTCAGCACGTAGCCGACGATGCGGGAGCCTCGCCAAAGCACGCGGCAGCCGTCCGGCGCGAGCGTCATGCGTTCGGCGAAGACGCTCGCGTCCTCCGGATAGGCGGCATGGACGGCGGCGGCGACCGCCGTCACCGCGGCGAGGTCGTCCGCCGCCATCGGCCGCCAGATGCTCGCATCGACGCACGACGACATCTCGAAAACACTCCCGCAGCAGTCGGCACCCCGTCGCTCGGCGGCGCCATCGAACCGCCCCATCCGTATCATACCGGCACGCGACGTTTCGCCACTGGCGGCGGCCCGCCGCCCTCCCACATGAGCGGCATGACACAGCATCCGACCGACCGTCCCGAAACCCCGCGCAGCGAGCCGGAGATTCTTCCGCCCGGCGCAGAGCCGCGCGGTCGCGCCGAAAATCCGTTCGGCGGCCACGCGCGCGGCGAGACCGTGTTCGTCACCGTGGACCGCGAGGGGCGCACCCGCTACGCGACCTTCAAGCCGCCGGGACCGTTCTCGATCGCCCTCGGCGTGGTGGTGATCGGCCTGATCGCCGCCGCCATCCTGTTCGTCGCCCTCGGCTTCGTGCTGTTCTGGGTGCCGGTGATCGCGATCGTCATCGCCGGCCTCGCCTTCTCCGGCTATCTGCGCGGCGCCTGGCGCAGCCTCACCGGGCGCTGATACCGGGGACGCCGGAAGCGGGCGCATCGGCCCGGCGTCAGCTCCGTCGCCCGGGCTCGAGCGAGGCGCGCACGGTCGCGATCTCCTCGGCGGTCTCGAGGGCGCGGCTCGCGAGATGATCGCGCAGCCGGTAGGCGGCGTCCGGGAATCCTTCGAGCATCTTCAGAAACAGCTGGCGCGGGATGCGCATCACCGCCGACGGCCCGGCGGCGACCGCGGTCACCGGCCGCACGGTGTCGATCAAGAGCGCCATCTCGCCGAGCAGCACGCCGGGCCCGACCGTGGTGCCGCCGGCCCCGCCGCCGCCGCTGCCCGCGCGCTCCGGATCGAGCCGGAACGCGCCCTCCTGCACGACGAAACCGCAGTCCGCCGGCTCGCCCGCCCGGAACAGAACCTCGCCGTCGGCCACCGCCCGGCTCTCGCAGCCGATCGCGAGAATGCGCAGCGCGTTCGGCCCGAGCAGGCGGAACGTCGGCACGCTTTCGAGGAAGCCGATATCGTCTTCGATGCTCATGCGGGCGACGAAGGGTCCGGGCCGGATGCGGCGCGAGGGTGCGGTCTCCGTCGGGTTCGGCCGGCCGCCCCCATTCGGCCGTGCCACGGGTTTCGGGAGGGTGCCGCCGCCCCCGCGGGCGTCACGGCACCAGCTTGTAGCCGCCCGCCTCGGTCACCAGAATGGCCGGGCTGGCCGCGTCGCGCTCCACTTTTTGGCGCAACCGATAAATGTGCGTCTCGAGAGTATGCGTGGTGACGCCTGAATTGTAACCCCAGACCTCCTGCAACAGCACCTCGCGCGCCACCGGCTTCTGCCCGGCGCGGTAGAGGAAGCGCAGGATCGCCGTCTCCTTCTCGGTCAGCCGCACCTTGTTGCCCTTCGGCCCGACCAGAAGCTTGGAGCTCGGCCGGAACGTGTAGGGGCCGATCGCGAACACCGCGTCCTCGCTCGCCTCGTGCTGGCGCAGCTGGGCGCGGATGCGGGCGAGCAGCACGGCGAAGCGGAACGGCTTCGGCACGTAGTCGTTCGCCCCCGATTCCAGCCCGAGAATGGTGTCGGAATCGGTGTCGTGGCCGGTCAGCATGATGATCGGCGCCTTGAAGCCGTTCTTGCGGAGAATCCGCACCGCCTCGCGGCCGTCGATGTCGGGCAGGCCGACATCCATGATCACCAGGTCGAACGGCTCGGCCTTGGCGGTCTGGACGCACTTCGCCCCGGTGTCGACCGCGACCGGCTCGAACTCGTCGTGCAACGACAACTGCTCGACCAGCGCCTCCCGCAGCTCGGCCTCGTCGTCGACGATCAGGATCTTCCGGGCATTCGGCATGGCTTCGGGGCCCCTGGCGCAACGCACCCAAAACACGGCATTGCGCGAAGTAGAGCATTCGGGGACAAAAGAGCAAGCACCAGAACGCCGGTTTATCGGGCCAGACCCTTGAATTCCCTGCTTCATCGCGCCACGCCGCCGGTTCGGCGGACGACCTTTCCACGAATCGTGGTGGTCGCCCGGCCCGCCGCACCGACCCACGGCCGGCTGCAGGGCGGGCGTATGCAGGCACCGGTTGCACTGGGCCGCGCCGGCATCCGCGCCGACAAGCGCGAGGGCGACGGCGCGACGCCGCGCGGCACGTTTCGCCCGGTGCGGGTGTGGTGGCGGCCGGACCGCGGCGCGCGTCCGCGCACCCGCCTGCCGGTGGTGCCGATCACGCCCGACCTCGCCTGGTGCGAGGACCCGGCCGACCGGCGCTACAACACACCGTTCCGCCTGCACGAGGGCGAGGCCGGCGACCGCCTGTGGCGCGCCGACGGGCTGTACGACCTTTTGGTGGAGATCGACCACAATGCCCGGCCGCGGATCGCCGGGCGTGGCAGCGCGGTGTTCGTGCACGTCGCTCGCCCGGGTTTTGCGCCGACCGCAGGATGCGTCGCGCTCGCCCCCGCCGCCCTACGCCGGCTGGTGGAAAGGCTCGGACGCGGCACCCGGATCGTGATCCGCTGACGGTCGTCCGCCGACGGTCATTGGCCGGCCGTCGCCTTCGGCCGGCTGCCGAAGATCGCCGTGCCGACCCGCACGTGCGTCGCGCCGAACCGGATGGCGGTGGCGAAATCGTCGCTCATGCCCATCGACAGGAGCTCGAGCCCGTTGCGGGCGGCGATCTTCGCGGTGAGGGCGAAATGCGGGGCCGGCGGCTCGTCGAACGGCGGGATGCACATCAGCCCGCCGATCGACAGCCCGTAGCCGGTGCGGCACGCTTCGAGGAAGGCGTCGGCCTCCTCCGGCAGAATGCCCGCCTTCTGCGGCTCCGCTCCGGTGTTGATCTCGACGAACAGGAGCGGCCGGCGGCCCTGCCGCTCCACCTCCTTGGCGAGCGCGACGCACAGGCTCGGGCGGTCGACCGAATGGATCGCGTCGAACAGCTCGACCGCCTCGCGCGCCTTGTTCGACTGCAACGGCCCGATGAAATGCAGCGCGACGCCCGGATGGCGGGCGGCCAGCGGCCCCCATTTGGCCTTCGCCTCCTGCACCCGGTTCTCGCCGAAGATCCGCTGGCCGGCGCCGATCACCGGCTCGATCGCCGCCGCCTCGAAGGTCTTGCTCACCGCCACCAGGGTGACCGAGGCGGGGTCGCGGCCGGCCTCGCGGCAGGCCTCGGCGATCTCCCGGCGCACCGCGGCGAGCCGGCCGGCCGGGCCGTCGACATCGGTCGGTGCGGTGGAAGACGAAGGCTTCGGAGAATCCGGCATGGCGGAAAAGCTCACATTCTAACGACCGGCGGAAGCGCGCCTTTACCCCCAGCGCGATACCCTCTCGGAGGGGCCGGGGACATCGATGTCGAACGCACGAGAACCGTCTCATAGCATGCGAGACCGCCCGCGGGGCAAGCCGAGCATCCGCTCCCGCCTGATGCTGCTGGCGCTGCTGGCCGTCGCGCCGTTGCTCGCCGACCGGGTGCGGCTGCTCGAGACCAGCCGTTCCGAGCGCCTCACCGAGACGCGTGCGGAAATGCTCGACCTCGCCCGCCGCGCCCGCGACGCCCAGGTCGCCTCCGTCGAATCGACCCGCGGCATCCTCAAGGTTCTCGCCGAGGCCTATGCCTCGCTCGGCGCCGAGCGGGCCGACTGCCGCGCCTTCCTCACCCGCTTCGTCGACGGCCTGCCGCGGGTCGCCGGCCTGTCGATCGTCGGGTCGGACGACCGGATCGGCTGCTCGACGCGGCCGCAGGCGATCGGCCTCGACCTGTCGGACCGTGACTACGTCGCCCGCGCCCGCGCGAGCGGCGGGCTGGTGCTCGGCGACTATCTGGTCGAGCGCACCTACGGCACCTCGGCGGTGCTGGTCGCCTATCCGGCGCCCGCGTCGGGCGGCGCGGCGCCGCCGGTGCTGCTCACCCCGGTCGAGCTGCATTGGCTCGCCCATGTCGGGGTCGGCGTGCAGGACCGGCCGGGCGCCGCCGCCTACCTGATCGACGGCAGCGGCCGGCTGCTGGCCGGCGTCGAGGGCAACCGCCGCATCGGCGACCTCGCCGCCGCCGACCGCCCGCTGGTGCGGGCGGTGCTGTCCGAGCCGGAGGGCACGGTGTCGCAAGCGGGGTTCGACGGCGCCCGCCGCATCTACGGCTTCGCCCGGCTGCCCGGCATCGACGCGACGCTGGTGGTCGGGGTCGACGAGCGCGCCGTGCTCGAGCGGATCTCGCACGAGACCGAGATCGCCTATCTCCACCTCGCCTTCTTCGTCGTGGTGACGATGATGGCCGCCTGGCTGATCGGCGAACATCTGGTCGTCGAGCCGATCCGCGCGCTCGCCCGCACCGCCACCCGGATCGGCCAGGGCGACCTGACCGCCCGGCCCGAGGTGGAGCGCTGGGCCTCGGAGTTCACCCCGCTCGCCACCGCGCTGACCGACATGGCGTGCCGGCTCTCCGAGCGCGAGCGCGAGCTGCGCTCGACCAATGCCCATCTCGAGGCGCTCGCCTCGATCGATGCGCTGTCCGGCCTCGCCAACCGCCGCTGCTTCGACGCCCGGCTCGCCGCCGCCTGGACCGCCGCCGCCGCGCGCGGCCAGTCGCTCGGCCTGCTGGTGATCGACGTCGACCATTTCAAGCTGTTCAACGATCGTTACGGCCACGTGCGCGGCGACGGCTGCCTGCGCCAGATCGGCCGGGTGCTGTCGGCGGCCGCCGCCGGCCCGTCCGACGTCGCCGCGCGCTGGGGCGGCGAGGAGTTCGTGCTTCTGTTGCCGAGCGCCGACACGGCGGCGGCGCGCGACGTCGCCGAGCGGCTGCGGCTCGCGGTGATCGCGCTGCGCATGAAGAACGAGGGCGCGCCGCTCGGCTTCCTCACCGTCAGCGTCGGCGTCGCCGCGCGCAAGCCCGGCTCGGGATCGACCCCCGACGAGCTGATCGAGGCGGCCGACGCCGCGCTCTATGCGGCCAAGAACCGCGGCCGCAACATGGTGGCGACCGACGAGCGCCACCTCTTCGCGATCGGCGCCTGATTTTTTCGCGCGCGACGTCCTCGTGAAACGATCCGCCCTGCGCGTGCCGCGCACCCGCAGGCCGCAACGCTGCGCGGAACGCGCCATGCCGCCAGTGCGGACGTCGCGTCCGCGATCTGATCACGACCTCATCACGACGAGCGGCATTCTCATAATCGGAAACCGCTGCGGCGCAAGGGCTTCCGCACCCTGCTGCAATGCAGGAGACCAACCGCGGCGCGAACCGGCCCGGCCGCTATGGAATGATCACCATTCCAAATGAGAAGGGCTCGCTCCGGTACATCGTGCAGCGCATGGCTGCGGCGACGCCGCCGTGCGTGCCGCGCGGCATCCGTTGTTCCCGCACACCAAACGTTCGCGCCACGAAGCACGAATCGCGCCAGCCCTTCTGTGCACATTCGACAGTCACGTCCGTCGACGGCGCAGGCACGCAACGCCCGGTCGAGCGGCGTCGCTGCCGCATATCGGGCCTTGCCTCGGCGCCGACGTGGAAGCATTCTATTTCTTGCAGATAGGTTCTCACGACGCAGATACGTTCTCACGAAGGTGACGTTCGTGAAGAGAGCAAAGAGCCGTGACATGAGTCAGTCGGTCGGCGACGACGGCCTCCCACTCGATCAGGCCGTGGAATCCATCCTCCTCCGTCATCAGCGCGACCCCGCCTGTCTGGTGCAGATCCTCCGCGAGCTGCAGGACCGGCTGGACTACATCTCGCCGCGCACCGTGCAGCAGCTCGCCGCGAAGCTCGAGATCCCGATCACGCGCGTGAAGAGCACGCTCGCCTTCTACTCGTTCCTCTACGACGAGCCGCGCGGGCGCTATCGGATCCTGTTCTCCGACAACATCACCGACCGCATGCTCGGCTCGATGGCGCTGTACCGGCACATGCTGAACCGGCTGAAGCTGGAGCCGGGCGAGGTGTCGGCCGACGGGCTGGTGTCGGTCGCGCTCACCTCCTGCACCGGGATGTGCGACCAGGGGCCGGCGCTCCTGGTCAACAACCGCGCGGTGACGCGGCTGACGCCCGAGCGGATCGACGAGATCATCGGCCTCATTCGCGCGCAGGTGCCGGTGTCGGCGTGGCCGGCGGCCTACTTCAAGGTCGAGGACAACATCCGCCGCGCCGATCTTCTGCTTAACACCGAATGGGTGCCGGGCGCAGCGCTCCAGACCGCGATCGAGCGCGGCCCGCACGGCGTGCTCGCCGAGCTGAAGCAATCGAACCTGCGTGGCCGCGGCGGCGCCGGCTTCACCACCGGCATCAAATGGGAAGCCGCGCGCAAAACGCCGGCGGAGGCGCGCTGGGTGGTGTGCAACGCCGACGAGGGCGAGCCCGGCACCTTCAAGGACCGTGTCCTGCTGCAGTCCTATGCCGGCTCGATCTTCGAGGGGATGATCATCGCCGCCTACACGATCGGCGCGAAGCGCGGCTTCCTCTATCTGCGCGGCGAGTACACGTATCTGCTGCCCTCGCTCGAGGCGACGCTCGCCGATCTGCGCCGCCGCAACCTGCTCGGCGAGGACATTTGCGGGGTCGAGGGCTTCGACTTCGAGATCGATGTTCACGTCGGCGCCGGCGCCTATGTGTGCGGCGAGGAGACCGCGCTGATCGAATCGCTCGAGGGCAAGCCGGGGCGGCCGCGCATCCGCCCGCCGTTCCCGGTGTCGCGCGGCTATCGCGACCAGCCGACCGTCGTCAACAATGTCGAGACGCTGTGCAAGGTGGTGGAGGTGATGCTGCGCGGCGGCGCCTGGTACAAGGGCCAGGGCACCCGCCAGTCGACCGGCACGAAGATCCTCTCGGTGTCGGGCGACGTCGAGCGGCCCGGCCTCTACGAGTATCCGTTCGGCGTGCGCGTCGCCCAGGTGCTTGAGGACGCCGGCGCGATCGAGCCGCGCGCGGTGCAGATCTCGGGCGCCTCCGGCACCTGCCTGACGCGCCGCGAGTTCGGCCGCCGCATCGCCTTCGAGGACGTGCCGACCGCCGGCTCCTTCATGGTGTTCGGCAAGGGCCGCGACCTGTTCGAGATGGCGCAGAATTTCGCGCATTTCTTCGCGCACGAGAGCTGCGGCTTCTGCACGCCGTGCCGGGTCGGCACCTCGCTGGTCGCGTCGATCCTCGACAAGATCGGCGACGGCCACGGCACCGAGTACGAGATGAACGAGCTCGCCTTCCTGTCGCAAGTGATCAGGAGCGCCAGCCAGTGCGGACTCGGCCAAGCCTCGTGCAACGCGCTGACCGACACCATCCAAAAGTTCCGCGGCGACTACGAGCGGCGGCTGCGCCCGATCGACTTCGAGCCGGCCTTCGATCTCGACGCGGCGCTCGGCAAGGCGCGGGCGATCACCGGGCGCGACGATTCCGGCGCACGGCTCTCGACGCGGGTGGACATCGACCAATGAGCGACATCGAGTATTCCTTCACGATCGACGGCCAGCAGGTGCGCTTCACGCCGGGCGAGACGATTCTGCAGGCGGCGCTGAAGGCCGGCATCTTCATCCCGCATCTGTGCTTCCATCCGGAGTTCCGGCCGCACGGCAGCTGCAAGCTGTGCACCGTGGTGGTGAACGGCCGCACCACGGCGGCCTGCACCACGCGGGCGATGCCGGGCCAGGACGTCTACAGCGACAAGCCGGAGCTCAACAGCCACCGGCGGCTCCTCCTGCAGATGCTGTTCGTCGAGGGCAATCACTTCTGCCCGGGCTGCGAAAAATCCGGCAACTGTCAGCTCCAGGCGCTCGCCTACGACCTCGAGATGCTCAACCCGCATTTTGCCCACTTCTTCCCGAAGCGGCCGGTCGACGCCTCGCATCCGGACGCGGTGCTCGATCTCAACCGCTGCATCATGTGCGAGCTGTGCGTGCGGGCATCGCGTGACGTCGACGGCAAGAACGTGTTCGCGCTGGCCGGCCGCGGGCTCGACTCGCATCTCGTGGTCGATTCCAAATCCGGCAAGCTCGGCGACAGCACGTTCGCGGCCACCGACAAGGCGGCGAGCGTTTGCCCGGTCGGCGCCATCCTGCCGAAGGGCAAGGGCTTCGCGGTGCCGATCGGCGAGCGCGTCTACGACAAGGAATCGATCCGCGAGAAGGTCGTCGGTCTCGCCGACACGGGAGCCGAGCCATGAACGCGATCGCCGACGTCGACACCCGCAGCGCGGTGCGCAAGCTGCGCGTCGCCACCACCTCGCTCGGCGGCTGCTGTGGCTGCCACATGTCGTTCCTCGACATCGACGAGCGCATCATCCAGCTCGCCGAGCACGTCGATTTCGACCGCTGCCCGCTGACCGACCTCAAGCATTGCGGGCCGTGCGACATCGGCATCATCGAGGGCGCGGTGTGCAACGCCGAGAACGTCCATGTGCTGCGCGAGTTTCGCAGGAACTGCAAGGTGCTGGTCGCGCTCGGCGCGTGCGCGGTGACCGGCGGCCTGCCGGCGCTGCGCAACCGGGTCGATCTCGACGACTGCCTGACGCGCGTCTATGCCGGCCGCGGCAACGGCGGCGCGGTGCCGAACGATCCCGAGCTGCCGCTGCTGCTCGACTCGGTGTTTCCGATCAACGAGGTCGTGCGGGTCGACTACTTCGTGCCCGGCTGTCCGCCGCCAGAGCAGGCGATCTGGAAGCTTCTGTCCGACCTGATCGTCGGCCACATGCTCCGCCTCGAAGACAAGCTCATCCGCTTCGACTGAATCGGTGCATCGTCATGTCGTCTCTCGAAACCGTCGCGGTTCCGCAAAAATATCGCCGCATCTCGATCGATCCGGTCACCCGGGTCGAGGGTCACGGCAAGGTCACCATCCTGCTCGACGACGACAATCAGGTGCATCAGGTGCGCCTGCACATCGTCGAGTTCCGCGGCTTCGAGATCTTCATCGAGGGCCGGCCCTATTGGGAGGTGCCGGTCACGGTGCAGCGGCTGTGCGGCATCTGCCCGGTCAGCCATCACCTCGCCGCCGTCAAGGCGATGGACATCATCGCCGGCGCCAAGGCGATCCCGCCGACCGCGGAGAAGCTGCGGCGGCTGATGCATTACGGTCAGATCCTGCAGTCGCACGCGCTGCACTTCTTCCATCTGTCGTCGCCCGACCTCCTGCTCGGCTTCGACAGCGACGTGACGAAGCGCAACATCATCGGCGTGGTCGCCGAGCATCCCGAGCTCGCCCGCCAGGGCGTGCTTCTGAGAAAGTTCGGCCAGGAGGTGATCCGCCACACCTCCGGCAAGCGCATTCACGGCACCGGCGCGATCCCCGGCGGCATGAACAAGGCGCTGACGATCTCCGAGCGCGACGAGATGCGTTGTGAGGTCGATCAGGTGATCGCCTGGGCGCGCAAGGCGGTGCAGCTCACCAAGAAGCTGTTCGCCACCAACCCCGAATTCTACGACCGGTTCGGCATGGTCGACTCCAACATGATGTCGATCGTCGACGACGAAGGCCGGCTCGATCTCTATCACGGCGGCCTGCGTGTCAAAAACGCAGAAGGGCGCATCCTGCTCGATCACGTCGATTACGCGACCTACGACCAGGTGATCGGCGAGGAGGTGAAGCCCTGGACCTACATGAAGTTCCCCTATCTGTGCTCGCTCGGGCCGGAGAAGGGCTGGTACAAGGTCGGGCCGCTCGCCCGCGTGCAGACCGCCGATCGCCTCTCGACTCCGTTCGCGGAGGAGGAGCGTCACGAGATGATGCAGGCGAGCAACGGCCGGCCGGTGCACGGCGCGCTGCAGTATCACGTCGCCCGGCTGATCGAGCTGTTGCACGCCGCCGAGGTGATTCGTGATCTGCTCGACGATCCCGACATCACCGGCACCGATCTCCTCGCTGATTTCGGGCCGCGCCGCCGCGAAGCGGTGGGTGCGATCGAGGCGCCGCGCGGCACGCTGTTCCATCACTACCGCGTCGACGAGGAGGGACTGGTCGACTACTGCAACCTGATCGTCTCGACCACCAACAACAATCAGGCGATGAACGAGGCGGTGCGTCACGTCGCCCGCCATCATCTGTCCGGCCGCACCATCACCGAGGGTTTGCTCAACCGCATCGAGGTGGCGATCCGCGCCTACGATCCGTGCCTCTCCTGCGCCACCCACGCGCTCGGCCAGATGCCGCTCGAGGTCGAGCTGCGCGATCCCGACGGCGCGCTGGTGCACAAGGTGCGCAAGGATTCCGACGCGGTGTCGTGCGGATGAGGGGGGCGACTTCGGATGCATGCATCCGTCATGCGCGGGCTCCGACCCCCGCATCCATCGAAATCAAAAAGCGTCCTTGTTTTCGGTTCGATGGATCGCCGGGTCGAAGCCCGGCGATGACGGCGGAGAGCTTTTCGAGCCGCGTAGTTCCAACTGAAACGTTTGGCATTTTTTTCTTGTGTGTATCCCATAGCGCCTTCGCGGGGACGAGCGGAGCAAGGGGCGGCCGCGCCTCGGCATCGCGCGCGCCGGTCGCGGATGCGTGGCCATCGGCCGGCCGGGGGCGGTCGTGACTCCCCTCGTGGTGCTCGCCTGCGGCAATCCGAGCCGCGGCGACGACGCCATCGGCCCGGCGCTGCTCGCGCGCATCGCAAAAGCGTTTCCCGAGCTGCCGACGGTGGAGGACTTCCAGTTCCAGGTGGAGCACGTGCTCGACATGGAGGAAGCGGCGCTGGTGCTGTTTCTCGATGCCGGCACCGGCGACCTGCCGCCGATCTCCTTCACCGAGGTTTTTCCGCACAAGGACACCGGCAGCGCCTCGACCCACGCGATGGAGCCCTCCGGCCTGCTCGCGGTGTTCGAGACCGTGGTCGGCCGCGCGCCACCGCCCGCCTTCGTCTTCTGCGTGCGCGGTGAGACGTTCGGCCTCGGCGAGCCGATGTCGGAGGCGGCCGTCGCCCGGCTGGACGAGGCCTGGCCGCTGCTCGGCGAGCTGTGCGAGACCCCCGACGCCGAAATTTGGCGCGCCCGGGTGACGGTGCCGTCGAGCGCGCCTCGCGCCTGAAAAGGCCCCAAAAACCCCGATCGGCGCGCAATCGTTGACCCCGGCGGCACTTTGATGTCCAACGGGCGCAACATCGCGCAACCGAAGCCGACAGAAATGACCGCAGAACGCTACAACGCCCGTGTCGCCGAGCCGCGCTGGCAACAGGTGTGGGACGAGAAGGGCATCTTCGCCTCGAAGAACGACGATCCGCGCCCGAAATACTACGTGCTCGAGATGTTCCCGTACCCGTCGGGCCGCATCCACATGGGCCACGTGCGCAACTACACGATGGGCGACGTGGTGGCCCGCTACAAGCGCGCCAAAGGGTTCCGGGTGCTGCATCCGATGGGCTGGGACGCGTTCGGCATGCCGGCCGAGAACGCGGCGATGGCCAACAAGGTGCATCCGCGCGAATGGACCTATGCCAACATCGCGGCGATGAAGGCGCAGCTCAAATCGATGGGGCTGTCGCTCGACTGGGCGCGCGAGGTCGCGACCTGTGACCCGAGCTATTACAAGCACCAGCAGCGCATGTTCCTCGACTTCCTCGCGGCGGGGCTCGTCGAGCGCAAGCAGTCGAAGGTGAACTGGGATCCGGTCGACCAGACGGTGCTGGCGAACGAGCAGGTGATCGACGGCCGCGGCTGGCGCTCCGGTGCGCTGGTCGAGCAGCGCGAGCTGACCCAGTGGTTCTTCAAGATCACCAAGTATTCGCAGGAGCTTCTCTCGGCGCTCGATACGCTCGACCGCTGGCCGGAAAAGGTCCGGCTGATGCAGAAGAACTGGATCGGCCGCTCGGAAGGCCTGCACGTGCGCTTCGCGCTCGATCCGGCGACCACGCCGAACGGCGAGAGCGAGCTCGAGATCTTCACCACCCGGCACGACACGCTGTTCGGCGCGAAGTTCATGGGCCTGTCGCCGGACCATCCGCTCGCCAAGGCGGCGGCCGAGAAGAACCCGGCGCTGAAGGCGTTCATCGCCGAGTGCAAGAAGGTCGGCACCGCGCAGGAGGCGATCGACAAGGCCGAGAAGCGCGGCTTCGACACCGGCATCCGGGCGATCCATCCGTTCGACCCGAGCTGGCGGCTGCCGGTCTATGTCGCCAACTTCGTGCTGATGGAGTACGGCACCGGCGCCATCTTCGGCTGCCCGGCGCACGACCAGCGCGACCTCGATTTCGTCAACAAGTACGGGCTCGGCAACACGCCCGTGGTGTGCCCCGAGGGGCAGGACCCGAAGATGTTCGTGGTCGGCGACGAGGCTTTCGTCGGCGACGGCCGGATGATCAATTCCCGCTTCCTCGACGGCATGACGTTCGCCGAGGCGCAAGAGGAAGTGGCGAAGCGGCTGGAAGGCACGGTGCGGGGCAACGCGCCGGTCGGCCGCCGCGAGGTGATGTATCGCCTGCGCGACTGGGGTATTTCGCGGCAGCGCTACTGGGGCTGTCCGATCCCGGTGGTGCACTGCCGAACCTGCGGCGTGCAGCCGGTGCCGGCCGCCGATCTGCCGGTGACGCTGCCGGACGACATCACCTTCGATCGGCCCGGCAATCCGCTCGACCGCCATCCGACCTGGAAGCACACGACCTGCCCGAAATGCGGCGGCAAGGCGGTCCGCGAGACCGACACGATGGACACCTTCGTCGACTCGTCGTGGTACTTCGTGCGCTTCACCGACCCGTGGATCGAGACCGCGCCGACCGACCGGCCGGCGGCCGACTCGTGGCTGCCGGTCGACCAGTATATTGGCGGCATCGAGCACGCGATCCTGCACCTTCTCTATTCGCGCTTCTTCACCCGCGCGATGAAGGCGACCGGCCATGTCGGCATCGAGGAGCCGTTCGCCGGCCTGTTCACGCAAGGCATGGTGGTGCACGAGACTTACAAGGGCACCGACGGCCACTGGGTGATGCCGGCCGAGGTGACCATCGAGACGGTCGAGGGCAAGCGCACCGCAAAGCTTTCCGACGGCACACCGGTCGAGATCGGGCCGGTGGAGAAGATGTCCAAGTCGAAGAAGAACACCATCGACCCGGACGAGATCATCAAGACCTACGGGGCGGACGTCGCCCGCTGGTTCATGCTGTCGGACTCGCCCCCCGAGCGCGACATCGAATGGACCGAGGAGGGCGTGCAGGCCCGCTGGACTTTTGTTCAGCGCCTGTGGCGGATCGTCAACGAGGCGGCCGAGGTGGCATCGGCGGGCGACCTGCCGCGCCCGGCCTTTTTCGGCGAGCCGGCCTTGGCGCTGCGCAAGGCCACCCACCAGGCCCTTTCGCGGGTCTCGGACGATATCGAAAAACTGCGGTTCAACCGCTGCGTCGCCCATATCTACGAGCTCGCCAACGCGGTGCAGGCCTCGCTGGCGGCGGCCGGCGCGAGCCCGGACCAGGACTATCGCTGGGCGGTGCGGGAATGCGCCGAAATCCTCGTGCAGCTCTTTCACCCGATGATGCCGCACCTCGCCGAGGAGTGCTGGGAGGTGCTGGGCCAGCCCGGACTGGTGGCCGAGGCGGCGTGGCCGGAGGTCGAGGCCGATCTTCTGGTCGAGGACACCATCACCCTACCGGTGCAGGTCAACGGCAAGAAGCGGGGTGATGTCACCGTGCCACGGACCGCCGGAAAAGCGGAGGTGGAGGCTGCCGCTCTGGCGCTCGATGCGGTACAAAAGGCGCTCGATGGCAAGCTGCCGAAGAAGGTGATCGTCGTCCCGAACAGGATCGTCAATGTGGTCGCTTGAGGCGTCCCGGCGAAACGCCGCCGGTTTCGTGCACACCCTGTCCGGCCGCGTCGGCCGGGCGGCGGCGGCGCTCGCGGTGGCGGGGCTCCTCGCCGGCTGCTTCCAGCCGCTCTACGGCAACCGCACGCTCGACGGCGGCCCGGCGCTCAACACTGCGCTGTCGGGCATCGACATCGCCCAGATTCCGGCGGCCAACGGCACGCCGGAGGCGCGCATCGCGGTCGAGCTGCGCAACAAGCTGATGTTCGACCTCTCCGGCGGCAACCCGTCGGCGCCGACCCACCGGCTCGACATCCGCATGACCTCGACCCGCGTGTCGGTGATCGTCGACGTCGAGACCAACCGTCCGGACGTCGAGAATTACGGCCTCACCGCCAGCTACACGCTGGTCGACCTGCAGACCGGCAAGCCGGTGGTCACCGACCAGACCTTTGCCCGCGTGTCCTACGACATTCCGGGCCAGCAGCAGCGGTTCGCCCGCCAGCGCGCGCTGCGTGACGCCGAGGACCGCGCCGCCGGCGTGATCGCCGAGTCGATCCGCAACCGGCTCGCCTCCTATTTCGTCGCCGGCACCTGACGATGGTCGCCCCGACATGGTCGCCCTGAAGGGCGCCGAGATCGGCGCCTTCGTCCGCCGTCCCGACGCCGCCCGCCCGATCGTGCTGGTGTACGGCCCCGATGCGGGCCTCGTGCGCGAGCGCGTGGAGGCGTTGGTCGCCGCCTCGGTCGACGATCCGTCCGATCCGTTCTCGCTGGTGCGGCTCGAGGCCGACGGGCTCGACCATCCGGGCCGGCTGGCGGAAGAGGCGCACACCGTGCCGCTGTTCGGCGGGCGCCGTGCGGTGTGGCTGAAGGCCGGCCGCTCCAACATCGCCCCGGCGATCGAGGCGCTCGCGGCCGACCCGCCGGCCGACTGCCGGGTGGTGATCGAGGCGGGCGATCTCAAGCGTGACTCCGCGCTGCGCACCGTGTGCGAGAAGGCGCGCGCCGCGGTGGCGCTACCCTGCTACGTCGACGGCGACGATGCGCTCGGCCGCCTGATCGACCAGGAGATGCGCGAGGCGGGCCTGTCGATCGCCCCCGACGCCCGCACGCTGCTGATCTCGCTGGTCGGCGGCGATCGCCGCGCCTCGCGCGGCGAGGTGCGCAAGCTCGCGCTGTACGCCCACGGCAGCGGGACGGTCGAGGTCGACGACGTGCTGGCGGTGGTGGCGGACGCCTCGGCGCTGGCGCTCGACGAGGTGGTGGACGCCGTGTTTGCCGGCAATGTCGCGGCGTTCGACCAGGAATTCGCCCGCGTGCGGGCGGGCGGCACGCCGGCGGCGACGGTGATCTCGGCGGCCTTCCGCCACGCCGTGCAGCTTCATCGGGCAAAACTCGCGATGGAGGCCGGCAGCCCGGCGCAGGAGGCGATACGGGCCGGCTTTCGCGGGCTGTTCTTCAAGCGCGAGGGGGCGGTGCGCGCCGCGCTCGGCAACTGGACGGCGGACAAGCTCGCCGCCGCGATGGCCGACCTCGCCGAGACCATCGCCACGACGCGGCGCCGGCCGGCGACGGCCGACGCCGCCTGCCACCGCGCGCTGCTGGTGATCGCCCAGCGCGCGCGGCGACGGCGGTGACCCGAAGGACCGCGACCCGCGGCACGGTCCCTCGCGCGGCGAGGCCCACGCGAAAGAGTCACCGGTCAGGTCCGGGGAAGGCCGCCGCTCACTTGTAGTAGCCGACCGCGCAGCCCTGGTCGCCGGCCTTGGTGACGTAGGTCTCCTTCTGCACCGGCTCGGTCTCGCCGGGCTTCGGCCACATGTAGTCGACCGTCGAGATGGAGTCCTTCTGGGCGGCGGCGAACAGCCGGTCGCCGAACACTTTTCCGGTCTTGTCCTTCAGCGTCTTGACGTCCTTGCCGGCGAGGGTCGGATGGGCGGTGAAGAGGCCGGTGCCGGCATCGAAGCAGAAGACGTAGAGGTCGCGGTCCTTGAAGCCCGGCGCGCCGGACTTGAACTTCTCCAGCGCCGCCGTCTCGTCGGTCTTCACCGCGGCGACGGCGCGTTCCAGCATCGCCTTGGCCTCGGCGGCGGTGCCGGTGTCGGCGGCCGGCGCGAGGCTCGGCCAGGCGAGCGCCGCCAGGGTGACGGCGGTGGCGAGCAGGGTGGTCGTCTTCATGGAAAAAATTCCTCCCGTTTCTTGCGATGTCGGACTTTTGCGATGTCTCGAATCAATCGTCTGCCGGCCGGTGAACCGAGCCACCGCCGGCGGTAGGATTATGGGTGCCGCCGCTCCCGGCGCAACCTGGACGTAGGGATGAGCCGGCGCGACCCGCACCGGCAGGCGAATTGCTCTTTTGCGGCGCAGCAGCGGCAGCGATTAACTGCATGGTAGTGTCGACCGGGGCACTCTCCGCAATCGCCCGGAGGGGGCCGGGCGCCGCACGGAAAAGGCTTTCCATGACACGAACTCTGCTCGCGCCGCGGCCGGTGGCCCGGCCCGAACGCTCGCCCGACGCGCAGCCCGAGGCACCGTCGCTCGCGAAGAGTGCGCCGAACGCCGCGGACACGGTGGTGCGGACCCTGGCGCGGGCGGTCGGCGACCTGTCGGTCGAGCTCGCCGACATCGCCGGCAACATCGCCTCGGTCGACGCCAAGGCGGAGCAGCTGACGAGCGAGTGTCACGGGGTCGCGGACGCGGCGACCGAGCTGACCGTCTCGAACCGCCGGATCGGCGACGCGGCGGGGCAGGCGGACGCCACCATCCAGGCGGCGTGCGGCGAGATGGAGGCCTCCTCCGACGCGGTGCAGACCTCGCTCGGCGAGATCAGCGCGCTCGCCACCGCCACCGCCGGCTTCGAGGCGAAGCTCGACGGGCTGCGCAGCGCGCTCGAGCGGGTGGCGAAGGCGGCCGGCGGCATCGACGCGATCGCCCGCCAGACCAATCTGCTGGCGCTCAACGCGACGATCGAGGCGGCGCGCGCCGGCGAGGCCGGCAAGGGGTTCGCGGTGGTCGCCGGCGAGGTGAAGGCGCTCGCCAAGCAAACGTCCGCAGCGACCGCCGAGATCGCCGCGACGCTGGCGCTGCTCGACACCCAGACCCGCGGGCTGATGGCGGAATCGGCCGAGACGGTGCAGCGCGCCCACACCGTCCAGGCCGGCACCGCGGCGATCCGCCAGGTGGTCGATCACGTCGGCCCGGCGATGATCCGCATGCGCGGCGACATGCGGATGATCGTCGAGGCGAACGGCGACATCCAGAACCGCTGCGACGCCCTCCAGGCGGCGTTCGAGGCGATGAGCGGGCACATCTCGCAGTCGTCGAACGATCTGCGCACCGCCGACCAGCGCGTCCAGGCGCTCCTGCGCAAGAGCGAGGAGCTGGCGCTCCTGTCGGCGCAGGCGGGCGTCGAGACCGACGACACGCCGTTCATCGCCTTGGTGCGCGAGGCGGCGGAGAGGGTCGCGGCGCTGTTCGAGGCGGCTTTGGCGGGCGGGCAGACGACGATCGCCGACCTGTTCGACGAGGCTTACGTGCCGGTGCCGGGCAGCGATCCGCGCCAGGTGACGACCCGCTTCACCGCGCTGTGCGACCGGCTGCTGCCGCCGCTCCAGGAGTCGCTGCTCGGGAAAAACTCTCAGATCGCGTTCTGCGCGGCGGTCGACCGCAACGGCTATCTGCCGACCCACAACAAGAAGTTCTCGCAGCCCCAGCGGCCGGGCGAGACCGCCTGGAACACCGCGAACTGCCGCAACCGGCGAATCTTCGACGACCGCACCGGGCTGGCCGCCGGGCGCAACACCAAGCCGTTCCTGCTGCAGACCTATCGCCGCGACATGGGCGGCGGCAAGTTCGTGCTGATGAAGGACTGCTCGGCGCCGGTCGTGGTGCGCGGCCGCCACTGGGGCGGCTTTCGGATGGGCTACACCGCGCGCGCGCAGGGCTGATCACCGCCGACCCGGCCGACCCGGCGGACGCGGCCGGGCCGCGTTGGTCGGCGGCCGGTGGGCGGCCGGAAATACCCTTTGGGGCAGAGAGGTGCGATGATGGGGCCGATCGGCGAGCATGTCGCTTTCGCACGTCGGCCGCCGAACTTTCGGTTCGCGACCGCGTTGTGAGCAACGCATCCGTGCGTCCGGACCGGGAAGTCTCGATGAGAACAATCCCCACGCGCTACCACTTCGATCTCGCCATGGGACATCGCTCGGTGCTCGATCGTGAGGGCATGCCGTTCGCGGACGACGCCGCGGCGATCGTCCATGCCGAGGCGGTCGCCCTCGAGCTGATGCGGAATCGGGAGCGGGCGACGCATTTCTGGAGCCTGCTGGTCCGCGACGCCGGGTGCCGGGTGGTGGCGGTTTTGCGGTTCGTCGACCTCGATCCGACGCTGGCCGACTTCGATCCCGCCCTCCGCAGCACGATGCGACGCACCGTCCACGCCGCCGGCGACCTCGGGGCGACCGTTCGCGAGGTCCGGTCGAGTCTGCTCCGTCTCCGCAGCACGATGGCGCAGGCGGACCGGACGCTCCATCTCGCCGCGGCGGACGGCGAGCGCCTGCGAGCAGTCGCCTCGCCGTAGGCGAGGTGCGGTCACACCGCAAGCCCGCCCTGTCGGCTTATATCTTTATTATGTCGCCGCGGGAACTTTCGCCCGTGACGCGCATTGAGGTAGCGCGGGGGAGGTGCCGGTCTGCATGTCCTGGCCCGCTCACCGGTCGCGACCACGTCGTGAGCCTGTCCGGATGCACCGGAGAAGGCATCGGCGCGCGGGTCCTGCTGCGGCGCTCGCCCCGTCTGCAACTCCGCCTGCATCGACGGCCAGCAACCAGAGGACAGAGCGATGGAAACGGTCGCCGTGCACAGCCGTGCACCGGACGCGAACGCGCAGCAGCCGAACGCGCGCTCGAGGACCAATCTGGTCCTCGCGGCGCTGTCCCCCGAGGCCCGCGCGCATCTCGTCTCCCACCTGCGAATCCAGACGCTGCCCGAACGGTATCTCCTGTGGGAGTGCGGCAGCAGGCCGGAGCGGATCTGGTTCCCGGTCTCGGCCCTCGTCTCGGTGCTCGCCCCGACGCCGGCCGGCACCGCCCTCGAGGTCGGCAGCGTCGGCTTCGACGGCGCGCTGGGCTTCGACGGGCACGGCCCGTCCTTCACGCGGGCGACGGTTCGATCCGCCGGCATCGTCGCCTCGCTGCCGGTCCAGGTGTTCGCGACGGCGGCCGCCGAGCGCGAGGAGCTCCGCCGGCTCGAGGCGGTCTGCCGGGAATGGCTGACGGTGCAGGCCCAGCAGGCCTCGCTGTGTCATGCCACCCACACCGCCGAGGCGCGGTTCGCCCGCTATCTTATGCGCGCGGCGGAGTTCGCCGAGACCGGCGTCGTCACCGCGACCCAGGAGACGGCGGCCGAGATGCTCGGCCTGCGGCGCACCACGGTGACGCTGATCGCCGGCAACCTGCAGGCCGCCGGGATCATCCGATACCGCCGCGGCGTCATCACCATCTGCGACCCGGCGGCGCTGCGGGCGACCGCCTGCCCGTGCACCGAGGTGCTCGGCCGCGACCGGTGGCCTTCGGAGATTCTGCTCCGGGCCGGAAGCCGCGCAGCCGGCTCCTCCGACGACGGCGCGCGCGAGCAGGTCGGCGCCGTCCGGTCGGTGCCGCCGGCGAGCGACGCCGGGCGAGCGACGCCGGGCGAGTGATTCCCGTGGCCGGGAGGACCGACACGGTCTTCCCGGCCCGCCGCCGGCAGCCGGCACCCCCCGCGCATTCGGCGCGAGGTCACTCCGCGACCACGCGGCTCCCCGCGCGATCCATCCGCTGAAGCGCCTCCTCGAGCACCGCGATCTCCCGCCGGTACTCGATCGCGCGCTGCCGCCAGTTCGCCGCGAGCGACGGGCGGGCGTCGTGTTCCGACTGCTCGGCCAGCTTCTCCACCAGCGCGATCCGCTCCTCGAAGCCGCGCAGTGCGCTGGCGATCGCGCGACGCACGTTCTCGTCGAGCGCGAGGGTCATCATCTCGGCGGTGTAGGCGTGGCCGACATGGCAGCGGAAGCGCAGCAGCTCGCCCTCGTCGAACTCCCACATCACGCCGCCGCAGTCCGGGCAGGCCAGCACCGAGCGACGCCCGTGGTGATCCAGCTCGTGCATGGCCGCCCGTCCCGTTCTCGCGATCTCGACGTCGAAGCGCAAGCCGTCCGGCACGGGCACCGGCAAGCCCGCCGGCTGGTCGACCAAGCGCGCGAGCAGCTTCGGCAGGTCGGCGAGGCCGACCACGTGATCGGCCCTGACCCGCTCCAGCGCGGTCTCCGGCATCTGGGCGAACTCGGCATCGGCCGGGTCCTGCACCACGGTGATGCCGCCGCACGCGCCGACCGCCCACAGGCCCGACGCCCCGTCGCCGAGCGTCCCGGTCAGCACCACGCCGATCAGCCGCGGCCCGCAGCAGATCGCCGCCGAGCGCAGCATCGGATCGATCGCCGGCCGCACGTTGTTCTCGCGCGGGCCGTGGCCGAGCCGCAGCCGGTCGTCCTCCATCAGGAGATGCCGGCCGGGCGGAGCGATGTGAATGTGCCCGGTCCGCATCGTCTCGCCGTCCTCGGCGAAATGGGCCGGCAGCGGTCCGGCACCGGTGAGGATCTCGTCGAGCACCGACTTGGCGTCGGCCGGCAGATGGATCGTCACCAGCACCGCGGCGGAAAGCTGCTCCGGAAAGTTTTGCGCCAGCGCGATCAGGGCCTTCACGCCACCGGCCGAGGTGCCGATGGCGACGATGTCCCGGTTGGCCATGCCGTACCTCTCGTTCCGCCACCGAGACGGCAACCCCTCGTGACGAGTCGCGTTCCTCGGTCGGCCGGCGGACCGATCTCGGCGAATTGGTTGTACGGCCGCATCACCCACGATATTTTGTGTTCCGAACAACATCATCGCGGTCCGCGGGCAGCGGCACCGTCGTCGGCGGACGCGGGGTGCGTGGGCGAGCCGGACGGCGGCCGCCTCCGGCCCCTCCCCGGGGCGGCACACCGGCGGTCCGCGGAGCAGTCGAACGAGCGAGCGCGACATGACGAGTGACGAGCGCGAGGACACGGGCGCGCCCGCGGAGGAGTCGCCGAGCAAAGGGCGGGTGGTGCTCGTCACCATCGGCGCCTCGGCGGGCGGCATCACCGCCCTGCAGACGTTGTTTCGGGTCCTTCCCGCCGACACCGGCGCCGCCTTCGTGGTGGTGGTCCATCTCGACCCGGATCACCGCAGCGAGCTCGCCGCCGTGCTCGCCTCGCAGACGAGCATGCCGGTGCGGCAGGTGACCGACGCCGAGGCGTTCCGGCCGAACAGCGTCTATGTCGTGCCGCCCGACCGCCGCCTCGAGATCGTCGGCGAGCGGATCGCGGTGCTGCCGTTCGACGACGCGCGCGGCCGGCGCACGCCGATCGACCAGTTCTTCCGCTCGGTCGCCATGCAGCTCGGCGACGGCCTGTCGGTGGTCCTCAGCGGGGCGGGCTCGGACGGCGCGGTCGGGGTGAGGGCGATCAAGGAATCCGGCGGCATCATCCTGGTGCAGGACCCGGCCGAGGCGGAGTATCCGTCGATGCCGCGCAGCGCGATCTCGACCGGGGTCGCCGACTTCGTGCTGCCGGTCGCCGAGCTCGCCGGCCGGCTCGCCGAGCTGATCCGGCTCAAGCAGGGACAGGTGGGCGACACGCCGGCCTCGGTCGACGAGGAGAACCTGCGCCGCATCCTCGCCCATCTGCGGGTGCGCACCGGGCACGACTTCGCCAAGTACAAGCGCTCGACCGTGCTGCGGCGGATCGCCCGGCGCATGCAGGTGATCCGCGCCGAGACGCTGCGCGCCTATTACGAGGCCTTGCACGAGAATGCCGACGAGGCGCGCGCGCTGCTCGGCGACCTGCTGATCTCGGTCACCACCTTCTTCCGCGATCCCGAGGTGTTCGAGACGCTGCGCACCAAGGTGCTGCCCGAGCTGTTCCAGGGCAAGGAGCCGACCGACACCGTCCGCATCTGGATCCCGGGCTGCGCCACCGGCGAGGAGGCCTACACCATCGCCATGCTGCTGCTCGAGGAGGCGGGGCGGCACGAGCCGCGACCGATGGTCCAGGTGTTCGGCTCCGATCTCGACACCCGGGCGCTCGCCGTCGCGCGCGACGGCCGCTTCCCGGTGGCGATCGAGGCGGACGTCGGCGAGGAGCGGCTGCACCGCTTCTTCACCCGCGAGGGCGACGGCTATCGCGTGCGCCAGGAGCTGCGCGACATCGTGCTGTTCGCCGTGCACGATCTCCTCAAGGACCCGCCGTTCTCGCGCGTCGACCTGATCTCCTGCCGCAACGTGCTGATCTATTTCGACCGCGACCTGCAGGACCAGGTCTGCAGCACGTTCCATTACGCGCTCAATCCGGGCGGCTTCCTGCTGGTCGGCGCCTCCGAGACCGCCGAGAACCCGCCCGGCCTGTTCCGCTGCCTCGACCGCGGCGCGCGGATCTACCAGTCGCGCACCTCGGCCGGCGACAAGCCGCGCCTGCTGCCGCAGCTGGTCGGCCCGGTGGCGCTGCGCGAGCAGATCGGCAGCATCGGCCGCGCCGTCAGCCCGACCACCGCGCTCACCGAGGCGGCGGCGCATCGCCGCGCGATCGAGAAGCTGGCGCCGCCGAGCTTCCTGGTCGACCAGACCCACCGGGTGATCCATCTGTCGGAGACCGCCGGGCGCTACGTGATGCCGTCCGGCGGCCCGCTCAGCGGCGACGTGGTCGACCTGATCCGGCCCGAGCTGCGCTTCGAGCTGCGCTCGGCGCTGCATCGCGCCTTCGAGCAGAACCAGAGCACCCTCAGCCTGCCGATCCCGGTGCGCTTCAACGGCACGCCGCACCGCGTGCAGATTCTGGTCAAGCCGGTGCCGAGCGACGACGTGGTGCAGTACGGCACCGCGGTCGTCATGGTGATCGAGGGCGACACGCTCGACGACACCTACGGCGCCTTCGAGCAGCACCATGCGGCGGACGAGACGGTGCGCCGGCTGTCGCAGGAGCTGGAGATGACCCAGGCGCGCCTGCGCACGGTGCGGGAGGAGTCCGACGCCGCCAACGAGGAGCTGCGGGCCGCCAACGAGGAGCTGCAGTCGATCAACGAGGAGTACCGGTCGACCTCGGAGGAGCTGGAGACCAGCAAGGAGGAGCTGCAGTCGATCAACGAGGAGCTGCAGACCGTCAACAGCGAGCTGAAGCTCAAGCTGGAGGCGATCTCGCGCGCCCACAGCGACCTGCAGAACCTGATGGCGGCGACCGACTACGGCACGCTCTTTCTCGACTCGGCGTTGCGTATCAAGCGCTTCACCGATCCGGTGACGCACCTGTTCAGCATCACCTCGCACGACGAGGGCCGGCCGATCACCGACTTCGCCCATCAGCTCGAATACGACGAGCTGGTGCGTGACGCCCGCGCGGTGCTGATCGATCTCGCGCCGGTCCAGCGCGAGATCCGCAGCCGCGACGCCCATTGGTACGAGATGCGGATGCGGCCCTACCGCACCATCGACGACAAGATCGACGGCGTCGTGATCACCTTCATCGACGTGACGCACCGCCTCAGCATCGAGGAGGCGCTGCGCCGCAGCGAGCACGAGCTCAAGCGCGAGACCCGGCTGGTCGAGCTGTCGCGCGACCCGATCTTCGTGTGGCGGTTCGACGACGGCATCCTCGACTGGAACCGCGGCTGCGAGGAGCTGTACGGCTATGCGCGCGAGGAGGCGTGCGGCCGGCCCGCCTTCGAGCTCTTGCGCAGCACCACGGCGGACGGCGCCTCGATGGCGGACATCAAGGTGCTGCTCGACGAGCAGCGCAGCTGGGTCGGCGAGCTGATCCAGCACACCAAGGACGGCCGTGCGGTGGTGGTCGACACGCGGCTGCAGATCGAGGCTTTCGACGGCGAGCGGCTGGTGATCGAGACCGGGCGCGACGTCACCGAGCGCAAGCAGTGGGAGGAGCGCCAGCGCATGCTGCTGCGCGAGCTCAACCACCGCGTGAAGAACACGCTCGCGGTGGTGCAGGCGATCGCCCACCGGACTTTTCGCGGCAATTCCGGCATGAGCGAGCTGGTCGCCCACTTCGACCAGCGGCTCGCCGCGCTCGCCAATGCGCACGCGCTCTTGGTGCAGTCGGACTGGGCGGGCGCCTCGCTCGCGGCGATCGTCGAGAGCCAGCTCGCCGGCCATCTCGCCGACGGCGCCGAGCGGCTGGTGATCGACGGCCCCCCGGTGGTGCTGCCGCCCGACCTCGCGACGCCGTTCGGGCTGGTCATTCACGAGCTCGCCACCAACGCGACCAAGCACGGTGCGCTGTCGCGCCCCACCGGCACCGTGCACATCGACTGGACGGTGGCGCCGCAGGAGCACGGCGCGCTGCTGTCGGTGAGCTGGCGCGAGGTCGGCGGCCCGCCGGTCACGCCGCCGCGCGGCAACGGGCTCGGCAGCGTGCTGATCGCCAACGCGATCCCGAACGCCGAGGTGAGCCGCGAGTTTCGCCCCGACGGGTTCGTCTGCCGCATCGAGGTGCCGCTCCCGCCCGCGGACGCGGCGAGCGGGTGGAGCCACTGAGCGGCATTCGCGCCGCCGCCGCCGAAGCGCCACCGCCGGGGGCGAATCGCGAGGCGATTGCCGCGGCCGCCCTGCCCGTGCTCTAACCGCACCATGTCCGGAACCGGCAAGGACGCCGAGCGCTCCGCCCGCGAGAGGCGGCTGGCCGAGGCGCTGCGCAAGAATCTCCAGCGCCGCAAGGCGCAGTCGCGCGCCCGTGCGGGCGAGGGGCAGGGCGCGGGCGTTGCTCCGGGCGGCGTTTCGGGGGGCGCGGACGAGACCCACGATTCCGCCGGAATCGCGGACGAGAAGGACCCGGACTAGAACGACCTGGATTTGATCGGGGACTGGTTTTTCGAGCCGGCGGCCGCGTGCAATGCGCGAAACACTCGCCCGGCGAAGACGAAAAACCTTCGGAGGGGCGGCATGGACCGGATTCGCATCGTCGGCGGCAAGCACTTGACCGGGACCATCCCGATCTCGGGCGCCAAGAACGCGACCCTGCCGCTGATGATCGCGAGCCTTCTCACCGACGAGACCCTCGTGCTCGAGAACGTGCCGCGGCTCGCCGACGTCGCGCTTCTCCAGCGCATTCTCGGCAATCACGGCGTCGACGTGATGGTCGGCGGCAAGCGGCCGGGCGACGGCGAGTACGACGGGCAGACGCTGCACATCTCGGCGAAGCGCATCGTCGACACCACCGCGCCCTACGACCTCGTCTCCCGCATGCGCGCGAGTTTTTGGGTGGTCGCGCCGCTGCTCGCGCGGATGGGGCAGGCAAAGGTGTCGCTGCCGGGCGGCTGCGCGATCGGCACCCGGCCGGTCGACCTTCTGCTGATGTCGCTGCGTGCGCTCGGCGCCGAGATCGAGATCGACGGCGGCTACGTGCTCGCCCGCGCCCCGCACGGCCTGAAGGGCGGCGAGGTGGTCTTTCCGAAGGTCACGGTCGGCGGCACCCACACCGCGCTGATGGCGGCGACCCTCGCGCGGGGCACCACGGTGATCGAGAACGCCGCGCGCGAGCCGGAGATCGTCGACGTCGCCGACTGCCTCATCAAGATGGGCGCAAAAATTTCCGGCGCCGGCACCTCGCGGATCGAGATCGAGGGCGTGTCGCGGCTCGACGGCGCGCGCCACCGCGTGCTGCCCGACCGCATCGAGACCGGCACCTATGCGATGGCGGTGGCGATGGCCGGCGGCGACGTGATGCTGGCGGGCGCAAAGCCCGAGCTGCTGCAATCGGCGCTCGACGTGCTGGTCGAGGCGGGGGCCGAGATCGCCGCCACCAACGAGGGCATCCGGATCGCCCGCAACGGCGCGGGCATCGCCCCGGTCGAGGTGGTGACGGCGCCGTTCCCGGGCTTTCCGACCGACCTGCAGGCGCAGCTGATGGCGCTGATGACGCGGGCCAAGGGTACCTCGCACATCACCGAGACGATCTTCGAGAACCGCTTCATGCACGTGCAGGAGCTGGCGCGGTTCGGCGCGCACATAAAGCTCGACGGCGAGACCGCGACCATCGAGGGCGTCGACCGCCTCAAGGGCGCGCCGGTGATGGCGACCGACCTGCGGGCCTCGGTGTCGCTGGTGATCGCGGCGCTGGCGGCGGAGGGCGAGACCTTCGTCAACCGCGTCTATCACCTCGATCGTGGCTTCGAGCGGCTGGAAGCGAAGCTCAATGCCTGCGGCGCGGCGATCGAGCGCCTGAGCGCCTGAGCGCCTGAGCGCTCCGACCCCACGCAACGGTATCTCGAAATGAAAAAGGCCCCGCGTTTCGGCGGGGCCAAAATCTGCGTCATGCGGATGCTTGTCGTCGCGGTCCACATGACGGCCCCGGGTGGGGTCTTAGACGTGGATCGCCGCAGGGCGAGAGCCACAATCACCGTAAAAATAGTCCGTCACAGGTGTCGCGTCAAGCGGCCGAGGCCCAAGCCATTGAGAACGCAGGCATTTACTTCCTGCATCTGGTCCGCCGCGAGTGTATCCCACCGATAGAGGCGTTTTCCGACTCGGTCTTTCCCGAGCCTGAGCAGGTTCAGGCGGTGGAAGCCGACGGTGTAGAGCATGTCGCCCTTCACCCAGACGCCGCTGCTCATCCATGGTTTCGGAAGCGGCGGATCGATGTCCAGCCGACAGTGGTAGGACATGACCGGATCGGGGTCCGTCGTGCTCAGGCAAACGACGGTGCACAAGCCAGGACGGCCGGAGATCTTCGGGCTCAGCACGACGACGCATCTCGACTTGACCATCTCGGGCACTTTGAAGCTCGAGTCGAAATCGCAGACGAGAATCGTCCCTTGCGCCGGATGCTCTCGGATCGCCATGTCGGAAGCCGAATCTGAAACGACGTGATTCGAAAACGAGAACGCTCGAAACAGAAACCGTAGCGGACGTGCGGCCGGGCGAATCGTGATCCGATTCGCGCTTCTGCGAAAGGCGTCAACCGGCGAGGCCGCCCATCTCGCAAATTCTCGTCCACTCGGCGTCGGTCACCGGCTGCACCGAGAGGCGCGAAAGCTTCAACAGCGCCATCTCGGAAAGCGACTTCTCGGCCTTGACGGCGGCGAGCGTCACCGGGGTCGGCAGAGCCTCGAGCGCCTTCACGTCGACCACCACCCAGGGCGAGCCGGGCTCGGCGGTCGGGTCGGGATAGTGCTCGCGCACGATCTCGACCACGCCGACGATCCGCTTCTCGTCGACAGAGTGGTAGAAGAACGCCCGGTCGCCTTTCTTCATCCGCATCAGATTGAGCTTGGCCGCGTGGTTGCGCACGCCGGTCCACGGCTCGCCCTTCTTGCCGGCCTTCACCTGGTCGTCCCACGACCACGCCGACGGCTCCGATTTCACCAGCCAGTACGCCATCCCGCTCGTCCTAATGCTCCGCCTTGAACGGGCGCGTCAGCAACGCCTCGATCGCGCCGTCGACGCTCAGGCGCCCGTCGAGCACGGCGGCGACCGCGGTCGCGATCGGCATGTCGACTTGCCTTTCGCGTGCCATCTCGACCAGCACCGGCGCGGTGAAGGCGCCCTCCGCCAACAGGCCGCCGCGGCGGGCCTCGTCGGGCGACAAGCCGTCGCCGATCGCGATGCCGAGCGAGAAATTGCGCGACTGCCGGCTCGAGCAGGTGAGGATCAGGTCGCCGAGCCCCGACAGGCCGGTGAGCGTCTCGATCCGGGCGCCGAAGGCGCGGCCGAAGCGGGTGAGCTCGGCAAAGCCGCGGGTGGTGAGCGCGGCCGCGGCACTCGCCCCGAGCTTCTTGCCGTGGACGATGCCGACCGCGATCGCCAGCACGTTCTTCGCCGCGCCGCCGATCTCGACGCCGCGCACGTCGTCGGAGTGATAGGGCCGGAAGGTGGTGGTGCCGAGCGTGTGCGCGAGCTTTTGGGCGATGCCGGTGTCGGCGGCGGCGAGCGTGATGGCGGTCGGCAGGCCGCGGGCGACGTCGCTCGCAAAGCTCGGGCCCGACAGAATCGCCGGCACCGCCTGCGGCAGGTTCTGCGCGATCGCCTCCGTCATGAACCGGCGGGTGCCGCGCTCGATCCCTTTTGCGCAGGCGACGACCGGGGTGCCCTCGGGCAGCACCGGCGCCAGCGCCGCGGCGACGCCGGCATGCGCCTGCGCCGGCACCACCATCAGCACGGCATCGGCGTCACGCGCCGCCTGCGGCCCGGCCAGAACCGTCACCGTCGGATCGAGTTTTATGTCGGGCAAATGCGGGGAGGCGCCGGCCTCGCGGACCTGCTCGGCCGCGGCCGCGTCGCGCGCGAGGAGCAGAACCTCGCGGCCGGCGCGGGCGGCGACATTGGCGAGCGCGGCGCCCCAGGCGCCGGCGCCGATCACCGCGATGCGCCCGAAGGTCGACGGCACGGTCTCCATCGCCGCGCTCACCGGGCGTCCGGGTTTTTGGCCGGCTCGGCGGTGTCCGGCTGCGCGGCATTTTTCTGGTCGGTTTCAGACGGGTCGGCTTCCGGTGAGCCGGCCGACGAGTCGGACCCCGACGAGTCGGAGCCCGGCGAGCCGGAGCCCGACGAGTCGGCACCCGACGAGTCGGTGCGCCGAGCGGGCGCCGAGAGTGCCGCGGCCCTGGACGCCGTCTCGAACAGCAACGCCTCGCTCTCGATGGCGGCGTGGTGCAGCTCGTCGTCGAGCCCCTCCTCGCCGAAAGGCGTGGCGGCGGCCGACAGCGAGCCGGCATGGGGAGCGGCATGGGGGCCGGCATGCGGTGCGGGTTCCGGCTCGGCGGGCCTGTCCGGCTTCTTCACGTCGCCGAGCGGCCAGCGCGGCCGCGGGCCGACGTCGAGCGTGTCGGTGAGGCCGTGGGCGAGCCGCTCGGCCCCGGCCCAGGCGATCATCGCGCCGTTGTCGGTGCACAGCTCCGGCGGCGGCAGGATCAGCACGGTGCCGCCGTCGAGCGCGGCGGTGTGCAGAAGCCGCCGGATCGTCGTGTTGGCGGCGACCCCACCGGCGGCGACCAGCGCCATCGGCTGCCCGAATTTTTCACGGAACAGCTTCAGGCCGACCCGCAAGCGGTCGCGCACCATGTCGGCGACCGCCTGCTGGAAGGCGGCGCACAGGTCGCACACCGTCTGCTCGGACAAGGGCGCGACCTTCTCGGCCTCCAGCCGCAGCGCGGTCTTCAGCCCCGACAGCGAGAAATCGGCGTCCGGCCGCCCGACCATCGGCCGCGGCAGCGCGAACCGGCTCGCCACCCCGCGCGCGGCATAGGCCTCGACCTGCGGCCCGCCCGGATAGGGCAGCCCCAAAACCTTCGCGGTCTTGTCGAACGCCTCGCCGATCGCGTCGTCGAGCGTGGTGCCGAGCCGCACGTAATCGCCGACGCCGCGGATCGCGACGATCTGGGTGTGGCCGCCGGAGGCGAGAAAGAGGCAGTAGGGGAACGGCAGCTCGTGGGTGAGCCGCGTGGTCAGCGCGTGGCCCTCGAGGTGGTTGACCGCGATCAGCGGCTTCTCGTGGACGAGGGCGATCGCCTTGGCGGTGGTCAGCGCGACGATCAGCCCGCCGATCAGGCCGGGGCCGGCGGCCGCCGCCACCCCGTCGAGCGCGGTGAAGCTGACGCCCGCCTCGCGCATCGCCTGGGCGATCAGCCGGTCGAGCACCTCGACATGGGCGCGCGCGGCGATCTCGGGGACCACGCCGCCATAGGCCGCGTGCTCCTCGATCTGGGACAGGACGACGTTCGCGAGAATCGTGCCGCGACCCTCGGCGTCGCGATGCACCACCGCGGCCGACGTTTCGTCGCAGGTCGTCTCCAGGCCGAGAACGATCATGATCAACGGGCGAGGCGATGCTCGCCTTCGCTCCTCTTCCCCTTCGCGCAACCCGCTTCTATAAGGCTCGGCGTAGCATTGTGAGGTCCCATGGTGCAATCCTCCCCGCCGTTCCTTCGGATCGGCACGCGTGGCAGCCCGCTCGCTCTGTGGCAGGCCCACGAGACGCAGCGGCGCCTCGCCGCCGCACACGGCGTTCCGCTCGAGGCGATCACGATCACCGTCATCAAGACGACGGGCGACGCCATTCAGGATAGGCCGCTCGCCGAGGTGGGTGGCAAAGGTCTTTTCACGAAAGAGATCGAGCAGGCGCTGTTCGACGAGACCATCGATCTCGCGGTGCATTCCGCGAAGGACATGGAGACGGCGCTGCCGGACGGGCTGGTGCTCACCGCCTGCCTGCCGCGCGAGGACGTCCGCGACGCCTTCATCTGTGCCAAGGCGAAGACGCTCGCCGAGCTGCCGGCCGGCTCCAAGGTCGGCACCGCGTCGCTGCGGCGCGGCGCGATGGTCAAGCGGCTGCGGCCCGACATCGAGGTGGTGTCGATCCGCGGCAATGTCGACACGCGGCTGCGCAAGATCTCGTCCGGCGAGGTCGACGCGACGCTGCTCGCGCTCGCCGGCCTCAAGCGGCTCGGCATCGCCGACAAGGCGGCCTCGGTGTTCGACGCCGAGACCTTTTTGCCGGCGGTCGGGCAGGGGGCGGTGGCGATCGAGACGCGCGCCGGTGATTCGCGGACCCGCGAGCTGCTCGCCGCCATCGACTGCCGCGACACCCGCATCGCGCTGACCGCCGAGCGGGCGTTTCTCGGGGCGCTCGACGGCTCCTGCCGCACGCCGATCGCCGGCCATGCGACGGTCGACGGCGAGCGGCTCGCGCTGCGCGGGCTGATCGTCAAGACCGACGGCAGCGTCGCCCACGAGACCTCGCGGGCCGGCACGGTCGGCGAGGCGGAAGCCCTCGGGGCGGACGCGGGCGCCGAGCTGAAGGCGCGGGGTGGCGCCGGCTTCTTCGCCGGCTGAGGTGCGGAGGACGGCGTGCGCCTGCTGGTCACCCGACCGGATCCGGACGCCGCCCGCACCGCCGCGCTTTTGCGCGCGCGCGGGCACGAGGTCGTGGTCGCGCCGCTGTTGCGAATCGCCACGATCCCGGATGCGGCGATCGGCGACGGTCCGTGGGCGGCGATCGCCCTCACCAGCGCCCATGCGCCGAGCGCCATAGTGTCGCACCCGGCACGGGCCGCATTCGACGGTGTTCCGGTGTTCACGGTCGGCGCCAAGACCGCGGCGGCGGCCGCCGCCGCCGGGCTGACGGTCGCCCGCTCGGCCGACGGCGACGTCGCGGCGCTCGCCGCGGTGATCGCCGAGACGCTCGGCGCGCGGCGCGAGCCGGTGCTCTATCCCGCCGGTGAGGAGCGGGCCGGCGACCTCGAGGGTTTGCTCGCCGGGCACGGGCTTTCGGTGCGCACCGTGGTCGTCTATCGCGCGGTCGCCGAGACGCGGCTGCCCGCGGCGGTGCGCGCCGCGCTCGCCGACAGCACGATCGACGGCGTGCTCCACTATTCCCGCCGCTCCGCCGAGGCCTTCCTCGCCGCGCTCGCGGTCGACGGGCTCGCGCCCGCCCGCCTGTCGGCCGCTCATTACTGCCTGTCGCTGGCGGTCGCGGCGCCCCTGCGGGCGGCGGCGGCCGGGGACGTTCGGGTCGCGCCGCAGCCCGATCAGAAGAGCCTGTTCGGACTTCTTTAGCGATCACGCCTATGGCGTTGTTGCCGTCACCAAACCGGCGCAGTATGCGGGTGTGATCCGCCTTCGGCGGACTGCGACCGCAATTGCAGCGGGAGGGGTGGATGGTCGACGACAAGAAGCCATCGAACGACACGCCGGCCGAGACGCCGGAGGAGAAGGGCCCCCCGCCGACGCGGGAGACGACCCCTCTCGAGCCGACCGATATCGAGACGCCCGACACCCGGGCCGAGCCGCCGACCAGCGCTGCCGACACACCCGTCGCGCCGCCGGGAACGACGGCCGCCGGTGCCGACAAGGCGGACGACATCACGTCCATCGACGAGACCGACACGACCGAGCCGGCGTCGCCGCGCCGGGATCGCGGGGATGCGGCGGCCGCTTCGCCGCCACCGACGCATATTGAAGGGAGTGACGACATGGCGCGGTCCACGCGCACGCCGAGTATGGGATCGATGCTGACCGCCGGACTCGCCGGCGGCGCCGTGGTCGCGATCGCGGCCGGTCTCGCTTGGTCGACCATGCAGCCGGGCGATTCCGGATCGAACGACAAGCTGACCGCACGGCTCGCCGCGCTCGAGCTGAAGGTCGACGAGATCGCCGCGCGTCCTGCCGCGGGCGGGGCCGCGCCGCAGGCGGTGAGCCAGCTCGGCGCCCGGCTCGACAAGCTCGAGAAGGCGCTCGCCGAGCGTCCCGCCTCCGCCGCCGGCGGGCCGGACCCGGCGCTGATGAACCGCCTCTCCTCCGCCGAGGCGGCGGTGAAGTCGCTCGGCGACACCGTGTCGGCCACCGACAAGCGGCTCGACGAAGCGCTGTCGGCCGCCGAGGCCGCCCGCACCCAGGCCGAGGCCGCCGCCAAGGCCGCCGACGCCGCGGCGCCCGCCGCGCCCGGCGTGCAGCCGGCCGAGATCGCGGCGCTGTCGTCGCAGATCGCCACCGCCGAGCGGACCCTGTCGTCGCTGCAGCAGCAGGTGGCGCAGCGCTCGACCGCGCCGATCTCCGACCGGGCGGTCCGCCTCGCGGTGCTCGCCGACGGCCTGCGGGCGCAGGTCGAGCGGGGCGCGCCCTACGCCTCCGAGCTCGCCGCCGCCAAGCAGCTGGTCTCCGACCCGCAAACCTTCGCGCCGCTCGAGCCGTTCGCGACCACCGGCGTGCCGAGCGCCACCGCCCTCGGCCGCGAGCTGAGCGCCGTGGTCCCGGCGATGATGCAGGCGGCCGACGTGCCGCCCGGCGAAGGCTATCTCGAGCGCCTGCAGGCCAAGGCCGAGTCGCTCGTCCGCGTCCGCAAGGTCGACCAGGTGAAGGACGCCGGCGCCGGTGCCGACGTCGCCGTGGTGATCGGCAATGCCGAGGCGAAAGCCCGCCAGGGCGACCTCGCCGGCGCGCTCGAATCGCTCGGCACGCTGCCGCCCGCCGTCCGCGCCCCGGCCGAGCCGTGGATCCGGAAGGCGGAGGCCCGGCGCGCCGCCGTCGCGGCCGCCCGTCGCGTCGCCACCGCCGCCCTCGGGGCCCTCGCCAATCCATAGGACCGGAATACCATGATACGTGTTCTTTTATTCCTTGTTGGCGTGACTGCATTGACGTTCGGTGCGGCGTGGCTCGCCGACCGTCCGGGTGACGTCACCGTCAATTGGCTGGGCTACCAGGTCGAGACCTCGATCATGGTGACGATCCTGGCGCTGCTCGCGCTGGTCGTCCTCACCGTGCTGATCTGGTCGATCCTGCGCGGCATCGTCCGGGCGCCGGGCGCGATCGCGGCCCGCCGGCTCGACCGCCGGGCGCGCCGCGCCTACCGGGCGATCTCCAACGGCATCGTCTCGATCGGCGCCGGCGACGCGCAGGCCGCGCGCCGCTACGCCAACGAGGCGCAGCGCCTCGCCCCCAAGGAGCCGCTGGCGCTGCTGCTCGGTGCCCAGGCGGCCCAGCTCGCCGGCAACCCGGCCGATGCCGAGCGCACCTTCAAGGCGATGGCCTCGCGGGACGACACCAAGCTGCTCGGCCTGCACGGGCTGTTCATCGAGGCGCAACGCTCCGACAACGCTGCCGCCGCCCGCACCTATGCCGAGGACGCCGCCAAGGAGGCGCCGAGCCTCGCCTGGGCGGCCGAGGCGGTGCTGCAGTATCGCGCCGCCGCCGGAGACTGGGTCGGCGCCGTCGCCGCGCTCGAGCGCAACATGCGCAACGGGCTGATCGCCAAGGACGTCTATCGCCGCCAGCGCGCAGTGCTGCTGACCGGCCGGGCGATGTCCGGCGAGGTCGGCACCGAGGACGCCAAGGCGCTGGCGCTCGAGGCGCTGAAGCTGTCGCCGGGGCTGGTCCCGGCCGCCTCGCTCGCCGGCCGGCTGCTCACCGAGACCGGGCACCCGCGCAAGGCCGCGCGGGTGATCGAGAAGGCGTTCGCGATCAATCCGCATCCGGATCTGGTCGAGACCTACGCCAACATCCATCCGCGCGAGTCGAACCGCGACCGGCTCGGCCGCATCCGCCGGCTCGCCCAGCTGGCGCCCAAGCACCCCGAGAGCGCCATGGCGACCGCCCGCGCGGCGATCGACGCGCAGGAGTTCTCGGCGGCCCGCAACGCGCTCACCCCGATGCTCACCATGCCGACCCAGCGCATGGCCGCCCTGATGGCCGAGCTCGAGGAGAAGCAGAGCGGCGACGTCGGGCGCGCCCGCGAATGGATGCGCCGGGCGCTGGTCGCCACCCGCGACCCGACCTGGACGGCCGACGGCCTGGTCACCAACAAGTGGCTGCCGGCCTCGCCGACCACCGGCCGGATCGACGCCTTCGAGTGGCGCATCCCGATCGCCGATCTCGCCCAGCAGGGCCCGGTGATCGAGCACGACCACGCCCAGCGCAGCCAGATCGCCGCCGCGCCGCCGCCGCCGCCCGCCGCCTCCAAGGAGGTGACGCCGGCCAAGACGGTGTCGAGCCCGCCGCCCGCCCCGCCGGCGGCCAAGGCCGAGCCAGCCCCCCCGCCGCCGCCGCCGACCCCGCGCAAGGCCGCCCCTCCGGCACCTCCCCCTGCGCCGACGCCCGAGCCGGCGCCGATCCCGCTGCCGGCCCCCAAGGCCGAGGCGAAGCCGGTCGAGGCCAAGGTGGACAGCAAGCCCGAGCCCAAGGTCGAGGCGAAGCGTGAGGCCAAGGTCGAGGCGAAGGCCGACGAGAGCAAGCGCGAGGAGACGCCGTCGCGGGTGTTTCGCCCGGTGCCCCGTGAAATCCATCCGCGCGACCGGGCGCCGCGCAGCGAGGACGTGATCGCGCTGCCGACCTCGGGCAGCGCCGCCAAGTCCAACTCGGGAAGCGCCAAGGACGAGGCCTCGCCGGCCGACCGTCCGCAGCGTCCCGAGCCGCGCCGGCCGTTCTTCCGCTGACCGGTCTTGTCGTTCCGCCCGCGGGCGGGACGACCCGACGCCGACCGGCGAGCACGATCGGCACACGCGGCGCCGAGAGCGAACCCAAGCAAAAAGGCCCGGGCGAAACCCGGGCCTTCAGACCGCTGACGAACCCCGTCGATTCTTTCGGCGGGGGTTTTCGTTTGCCGGAGGGGCGTTCGGTCGGGGCCGGGTCGTCCGGCGATTTGGGGGGGCGAGGCGGAGTTCAGCGGCTCGCGACCGGCGAAGGGGTGGTGACGAGGGCGATCTTCTTGACGTTCTGGGCAGCCGCGGCGAGCAGGTATTGGACCCCGGCGCGAACGAGCCCCCGGAAGCGAGCCCAGCGGTGGCCGAACAGCTCCTTGGCATCGGCGAAGGAGCGCTCCACCGTCTCCTTGCGCCGGGCATAGATCAGCCGGCCCCGAGGGGTCAGGCGGTTGGCGTCGACCCGCTCGCGGGCGTCCTGCCAGATATGGCGGGTGAGTGTGCGCTCTGCCTTGGCATTCGTGGTGCGTGCGGGAGGCGAGCAGCGAACACGCGCGACACTACGCGGGGCACAACCGGTAGCGGCGATAGCCGTTCCGATCCGTGTTGGCGTAGGCAAAGCTCTGGCCCTGCGGGGCGATAGGTGTCGGTCGAAGCCTCGTAGAGGAAGCGTGACGACCGTATCATCACGAGCCGCGGCGGGGTCGGGTTGCGGGTGCCGGTGACGCCCGTGATGCCGCGCCGGCAAAGCCCGCGGGCGATCGCCGCCGTGGCGTACCGGCATCGAGCCCGACGGTGGCGGCCGGTAGGCCGAAGCGGGTGCGCTGGCGGTCGAGGCGCTCCAGACAAGGGATCTGCCGTGCATGTTGGCGGCCGTGGCGAAGCTGACGGTGATGATGCCGAGGCGGCCATCCACCGTGCGACGGTCGAGATAGAAGAAGCCCCGGGGCTTGCCCTCGCGCACCATGTAGCCGCTGTCTGGATCGGTGCGGCTGATCTTGGTGGGCGCCACCCGCGGCTCGTCCGGCGGGGCGGACGGCAGCGGCGGCCGGCCGTGGGCGGTGCGATCGGCGTCGACCGCCGCATCGAGTTCGGCCCAATAGGCGGCGCGGGACTTGGACGCCGCGACGATGCCGTGGCGGTTCTTGTTGGCACTCGCCTTCAGGTGAGTGGATTCGGTGTAGAGCGTGCGCCCCTCCACCAGCCTCGGCGCATCGCGTGCTCGACGATCCGGTCGAAGATCGCCTGCGCCGCGCTTTCGTCCCGGTAGCGCCCGCGGCGGTTCTGCGACAGCGTCGAGGCGTCGAACACCTTGTCCCGCAGCGACAATCGCAAGAACCAGCGATAGGCGACATTCACCTCGATCTCGCGCACCCGCTGGCGCTCAGCGGATGCCGACCAGGTAGCCCAGGAACTGCGCCTTGAACATCAGCGTCGAATCGGGCGCCGGCCGGCCGTTGTCGGCGCAGTGCAGTGGCGGCGTCGGATCGTGGATCAAGGTGAGGTCCTCTGCCGCACCGATCCGCCTCAAAAGGTGGTCCTTCGGGACCAGCTCCTCCAGCGTCACGATCTCGAGACCGGTCTGGCTCGGCGCCGGTTTCCTCAGCATGACCCACTGAATCAAAAACCCCCGGCTCACGCCAGGGGTTCGTCAGCAGTCTGAAGCGCCGGCAAAACGTCCGGGGCGTTATTTTTCGCGCGCGGAGGTGCGGAGAGCGCGGCGCGGCCGAAGGACCAGGCTCGATTCGACCGTCGGCTTCAATTCAGCGGCACGAGGGCCCCGCCGACGATCTCGCCCGGCGTCTCGGCGTCGCCGCGCTGGACCAGCGCGACCACCGCGTCGGTCGCCTCGCCCCGGATGTCGGCGAGCGGCACCGTCCAGCTCTGCCCGGTGCCGGTCCAGGCGCCGAGCCGATGCCAGCGGCGCACCACATTGGTGTAGGTGACGGTGTGGCCGGAATTCTCGCCGCGGCCGATCGGCACCGCGATCTTCGTCGACACCGCGAGCAGCCACACCTCGCCCCGCCCGGCGTCGGCTTTCGCCGCGGCGTCGGTCGCCGCCGGCGCGTGCACGCCCGAGGTGGAGGCGCCGGCAAGCCCGGTTTCGGTGGCGCCGCCGCTCGCGGCCTCGGCCGAAGGAGCCGGCGCCGACAGGCTGCGCGTGCGCGTCGGGACGCTCGCGAGCGTCGGGCCGGACGGCACCGCGCTCACCGGCACATCGGCGCCCGGCGCCGCGTCGGGCGTCCCGGACGGGCGCGTGCGCACCGTCACCCGGCCGTGCTCGATCGTCATGCTCACCGTGACCGGCAGCGGCGCATCCTCGCCGTTCGACCGCGCTGCGGCGACCGCCTTCTCGACCGCCGCCGTGTCGTTGCCGAGCACGGACGCCGTGCCGTTGACGACGAGCTGCGGCGTGAACACGTCGCGCTCGCCGCGGACGGCCGCATAGGCCTTCTGGCGCGCGGTGTGGCGCGGGCTCGCCAAGGTGTCCTTCCAGCCGAGATAGTCCCAGTAGGTCACCGGCAGGCTGAGCGCGATCAGGCCCGGCCGGTCCTTCAGCCGGGCGAGCAGCGCGTCGGCCTGCGGGCAGGACGAGCAGCCCTGGCTGGTGAAAAGCTCGAGCACGACCTGCGGCCGCGCCGCCGATCCGGCCGATGCCGCGCCCTGCCCGGCGCTCGCCGGGCCGGCCACCGCGGTCGTCATCAGGCACATCAGGACGGACGTCACCGAAACCCGCCAGCGGCTCTCGTTCATGGTTCACCTCGCCGCTCGATCATCGGTCCGGCTCCGGCCGCACGCACGGCCGTTCCGGTTCGGTCCGTTGCGCCGGACCTTGCACTCTCGGGGGTTGCGGACGTCATGGGATGGGACAGTGCAGGGTCAGTGCATAGTACGCCGTAGCCCTCGGCGGCCACTCACGTCATGGTGAGGCGGATGCACGGTTTCGCGAGGCGGCATCGGGACGAAACGCGACGGCCGCCGCGTTTTTCACGCGACGGCCGTGATGGTCGTTCGAAGGCTCAGGCGGCCAGCGTGCGCAGCACGTAGTGCAGGATGCCGCCGTTGCGGAAATATTCGAGCTCGTCGAGCGTGTCGATCCGGCACTGCAGCGCCACCTTGCGGGTGGAGCCGTCCTTGCCGGAAATCTCCGCCTCGAGCATCTGGCGCGGCTTGAGATCGGCAAAGCCGTGGATCGTCACCGTCTCGTCGCCCTTCAGCCCGAGCGTTTGCCAGGAGGTGCCCTCCTCGAACACCAGCGGCACCACGCCCATGCCGATCAGGTTGGAGCGGTGGATGCGCTCGAACGACTGCGCCACCACGGCGCGGACGCCGAGCAGCATGGTGCCCTTGGCCGCCCAGTCGCGCGAGGAGCCGGTGCCGTACTCCTTGCCGGCGAACACCATCAGCGGAACCCCTTCCTGCTGATAGCGCATCGCCGCGTCGTAGATCGGCATCTGCTCGCCCGACGGCTGATGGATCGTCACGCCGCCTTCGACGCCCGGCACCATCTGGTTCTTGATGCGGATATTGGCGAAGGTGCCGCGCATCATCACCTCGTGATTGCCGCGCCGCGTGCCGTACTGGTTGAAGTCGAGCGGCTTCACGCCGTGGTCGACCAAATACTTGCCGGCCGGCGAGTTCACCTTGATCGAGCCCGCCGGCGAGATGTGGTCGGTGGTGATCGAGTCGAGGAACAGGCCGAGCACGCGCGCCGAGACGATGTCGGTCGGCGGCTTCGGGTGACGGTCCATGCCGACGAAATAGGGCGGGTTGCGCACGTAAGTGGACGCCTCGTCCCAGGCGAAGGTCAGTCCGCCCTCGACGTCGATCGCGCTCCAATTGGCGTCGCCCTCGAACACGGCGGCGTATTTGGTGGCGAACATGTCGCGGGTGATGGTCTTGCGCACCATCGCCTCGATCTCGGCGCTCGACGGCCAGATGTCCTTCAGGAAGACGTCCTTGCCGGCCTTGTCCTTGCCGAGCGGCGTGGTGTCCGGCTCGAAGTTCATGTTGCCGGCGATCGCATAGGCGACCACCAGCGGCGGCGAGGCGAGGTAGTTCGCCCGCACGTCCGGATTGACGCGGCCCTCGAAGTTGCGGTTGCCCGACAGGACCGCCGCGGCGACCAGATCGTGGTCGTTGATGGCCTTCGAGATCTCGGCCGGCAGCGGGCCGGAATTGCCGATGCAGGTGGTGCAGCCGAAGCCGACCAGGTTGAAGCCGAGCGCGTCGAGATCCTTTTGCAGGCCGGAGGCGGCGAGATATTCGGCCACCACCTGCGAGCCGGGCGCGAGCGACGTTTTCACCCACGGCTTCACCGTGAGACCCTTCTCCACGGCCTTGCGGGCCAGAAGCCCGGCGCCGAGCATCACGCTCGGGTTCGAGGTGTTGGTGCACGAGGTGATCGCCGCGATCACCACGTCGCCGTGGCCGAGATCGTGATCACGACCCTCGACCGGCACGCGCTTGCCGGCTTCCGCGCCCTTCTTGAACTCGCCGGCGAGCGCCGCGTCGAAGCCCGCCTTGACGCCCTTCAGCGGCACGCGGTCCTGCGGGCGCTTCGGGCCGGCGACCGAGGGCTCGACGTCGCCGAGATCGAGGGTGAGCACGTCGGTGAACACCGGGTCGGGCGTCTCCGCCGTGCGGAACATGCCCTGCGCCTTGGTGTAGGCTTCCACCAGCGCGACGCGCGCCTCGTCACGGGCGGTGGCGCGCAGATAGCCGAGGCTGTCGGCGTCGACCGGGAAGAAGCCGCAGGTCGCGCCGTATTCCGGCGCCATGTTGCCGATGGTCGCGCGATCGGCGATCGACAGGCCGGCGAGGCCGGGGCCGAAGAACTCGACGAACTTGCCGACCACGCCGCGCTTCCGCAGCATCTGCGTGACGGTGAGCACGAGGTCGGTGGCGGTGGTGCCTTCCTTCAGCTTGCCGGTGAGCTTGAAGCCGATCACCTCGGGCAGCAGCATCGAATAGGGCTGGCCGAGCATCGCCGCTTCCGCCTCGATGCCGCCGACGCCCCAGCCGAGCACCGACAGGCCGTTGACCATGGTGGTGTGCGAGTCGGTGCCGACCAGCGTGTCGGGATAGGCGACCTCACCGGCGCCGCCGGGCGCGGTCCACACGGTCTGCGAGAGATATTCGAGATTGACCTGGTGGCAGATGCCGGTGCCGGGCGGCACCACGCGAAAATTCTCGAACGAGCGCTGCGCCCATTTCAGGAACCGGTAGCGCTCCTGGTTCTGCTTGTACTCCTCCTCGACGTTCTTCGCGAAGGCGTCGTCGGAGCCGAAGAAGTTGATGATCACCGAGTGGTCGATCACGAGATCGACCGGCACCAGCGGGTTGATCTTCTTGGGGTCGCCGCCGAGCGCGGTCATCGCGTCGCGCATCGCGGCGAGGTCGACCACCGCCGGCACGCCGGTGAAGTCCTGCATCAGCACGCGGGCCGGGCGAAAAGCGATCTCGCGGGTGGAGGTGCGCCCCTTCAGCCATTCGGCGACGCCGAGAATGTCGTCCTTGGTGACGGTGCGGCCGTCCTCGTGGCGCAGCAAATTCTCGAGCAGCACCTTCATCGAGAAGGGAAGCTGCGAGATGCCGGCGAGGCCGTTCTTCTCGGCCTCGGGCAGGCTGTAATAGGTGTAGGTCTTGGCACCGACCTGCAACGTGCGGGCGCAGGCGAAGCTGTCGACGGAGGTGGTTTGTGCGGACGTGTTTTGTGCGGTCATGGCGATCGTCCCGTTCCGGCAGGAAGCCGGACTGCCTGTTGGCGAGATCACCCCGGGGCGATGGTGATCGCCCATGACTCGGCACCGGGGCATCGTCGGTTGCGGATGAGTCTACGCCGGACTGTGTCCAGGTTGGACTGATTATAACTTTATGCGCGGGTCGTATCACGGCGGGTCAAAGCGGGGCAAGACAATTCTCGTCGCGCGGCCGGGTGGGATTCGCGTGCACCGCGAGCGCGCCAAACGCCGCGGCATCACGGCACGGCGGGCCGTCGCGCCGGTTTCCCGCGCGGCCGCGATAGCTTTTGTGGTCGGACGGACAAAGGTTCCCGAAATACCGCGGGCGAAAATGTCGGCGCGCGTCACGAAGGTTTGACGGCGCGCGTCGTCGCGGACGGTGGGGCGAGCCGGGGGTGCCCCCGCCGGAACAACGCCCGACGGGGCGGGTTCACCCCGGGAGGTTCCCGTCGGGACACGCCTCGAACCGCCATGTTCCGAACCGAAATCCCGAGCCCCGGAGGGTCCGCGATGCTCACCAAGATTCTGATCGCCGGGCTGATCTACGGGATGGTGCAGGCCGTGCTGTTCGGCATCGGCACCGTCCTGGTCGCATCGACGCCGCTCGCCGACAGCGCCGGCACCCTGATGCCATGGGTGGTGGCGGTGAGCTTCTGCCTCGCCGTGCCGCTGACCTGGTATCTGGTGCCGCGGATGCGCGCCCGCTTCTGGCGCAAGCAGCAGGCGCGCGAGGATGCCGGGCTGCCGCGCGAGCCGCGCGCCGCCGCCTCGACGCCGGGCTCGCTCACCGAGTGAGGCCGGCCGGCCCGCACCGCACGACCTCCCGAACCGTTCGACCGAGGCCGGCGCCCGCGCGCGCCGGCCGTCGCGGCTCACGCCCGATCGCCTCACCGGCCGGAGCGGCGCGAGGCGTGCACCTTCGCCACCCGGGTGGCGACGAAGCGGGCGATCGCCGGGCCGGTCAGGAGCACCACCAGGAACCGGCCGGTCTGCATCGCCATCACGAACGGCACGTCGACCGGCGTCGAGGCGGCGATGATCGCCACCGAATCCGCCCCGCCCGGGCTGGTCGCCAGATACGCGGTGAGCGGGTCGATCCCGGCGAACTGCACCAGCACGACGGCAAAGCCGCCGCACACCACGATCAGGAGAAAGATCGCCGCGGCGAGCCGCGGCAGCGCCCGGCCGGCATGGACGAGAATCTGCCGGGTGAAGCGCAGACCGATGGTCCAGCCGATCAGCGGATAGGCGATCGCCAGCAGCCACGGCGGCAGCGTGATGGTGAGCCAGCCGAGATCCTGCAGCAAGATGGCGAGCGCGAGCGACACCAGCATCGGCCCCGCCTGCAGACGCAACCGCACCGCGACGACGCTGCCGATCGCCACCACCGCGACGGTGCCGGCGAGCGAAGGCCAGTGCACCGGCGGGAACCAGTCGATCGCCGGCGCCGTCGTGGTGCCGCTCACCCACAGCGCCGAGACCAGCGAGGCGACCACCGTCACCATCACCACCCGCAGATACTGCATCAACGCGACGAGGCGGGCATCGGCGCCGTAGCCGTCCGACATCAGCACGATGGCGGTCGCCGCACCCGGCGAGGCGCCCCACACCGCGGTCGTGCCGGGCAAGACCTCGAAGCGGGCGAGCAGCCAGCCGAGCATGGTGCTCACGGCGATCACCGAAAAAACCGCGCCGACGAACACCGGCCAGTCGCGCAAAATCTCGACCAGCAGCTCCGGGGTGATCGATCGCGCGATCAGGCAGCCGATCACCCCTTGCGCGACCAGGAACGGCATGCGCGGCACTCGCACCGGGCCGTCGGCCGCGGCGAGCGCGATGCCCGCGGCCATCGCGCCGAGCAGCATCGCCGCCGGAAAGCGCAGATATTCGAGAAAGGCGACGACGACCGCGGTGAGGGCGAGCAGCACGCCCCAGCGGACCCCCGTCCCCGTCGTCGCGAGGGAGAGCGGGCGACGGGCATCGGGCAGGCGCATGGAGAACGTCCGGGGGATCCGACCGGCCGTGGGCGACGGGCGGCCCCGATGCGGGGGACGGATCGGATGGAGAGAGACAGGGGTGGCCCGTCCGCAACGTCGGTGACGATGCCGCGAAAATCAAGCCGCGACCCGCCCGTCCGGCAGCGGACAGTCTTTCCGAAAACGCATGCGTTGCGACGCGCGTCGATCACGCTCCGCGGTGGTGCACCGGAAGGGGGCGGCCGGGGGCGGCGCGCCTCGGGGGACGGTCAGGCAAAGGTCCGCGGCGCCGGCGAGATCACCTGCCCGCCGGAGGTCGTCACTTTCAGCACCGCGAGGCCGCGCTGATTGGTGCCGTCGGGGCGGAAGCGGAAGACGCCGTCGATGCCGGAGAAGCCGGACGGGTTGGTGAGCACCTGGTCGCCGATGCGGTTGCCCCCTTGCGCGCGCATCAGCGCGGCGACCAGCGCCACCGCGTCGTAGGCGAGCGTCGCGGTGCGCACCGGGTCCTGGCCGTAGCGGCCGCGATAGCGGGTCGAGAAGGCGCGAAAGCCGGCCGAATCGGGCGCGGCGAACCAGGCACCCTGCAGCGCCGGGTCGGCAAACACGCGGGGATCGTCCCACAGGCCGGTGCCGAGCAGCTGGAGCCGCGAGAGATCGACCCCGCCGCCCTGCAGCGCCTTCACCACACGCGGCACCGTGTCGCCCGAATCGGGAATGAACAGCGCATCCGCCTGCGAGGCGGCGGCGGCAATCTGGCGGACCGGCCCCTGCAGGCCGGCATCGGTCGGCTTGTAGCGCTCGATCGCCACCACCCGGCCGCCCTTGCGGCCGACCAGCTGGCGGAACGCCGCCTCGACCACGCTGCCATAAGGGTTGTCGGGCATCATCGCGACGAACGAGCGCTTGTTCTGCGAGACGGCGTAGTCGACGATCCGGTCGACGTCGGTCTCCGGCAAGAAGCTCAGGAGAAAGACGCCGCGGCCGGCGACGTTCGAATCGGTGGAGAAGGCGATCACCGGCACGCCGCGGCCGCGCGCCTCCTGGGCGGCGGCGCCGACCGCATGGGCGAACAGCGGCCCGAGCAGCACCACGGCGCCCTCGTCGAGCGCCTGCCGGGCGGCCGCCTGGGCGCCCTGGGCGGTGCCGCCGTCGTCCTTCACCACCAGCTGGAGCTCGGGATTGTTGAACTCGGCGAGCGCCATCTCGCCGGCATTCTTCATCGAGATCGCGGCGGCGCCGGCATTGCCGCCGGCCCCGAGCGGCAGGATCAGGCCGATCCGGGTGCCGCCGCCCGGCGGCAGCGCGCCGGCGCCGGGCGGCACGGCATTGGGGTCGGCGGGCGGCGGGGTGGTCGAGGAGGGGCTGCCGAGATCGAGGCCGGAGCAGCCGGCGAGCGTGCCGAGCGCGAGGCCGAGGACCACGACACGGCGGGTCGGATCGAATGGTTCCATGCGGATACTCCCCCCACACACCGGGGCGCGGGCCGTTCGAGCAGCGTTCGTATCGCCCCAGAGCGCCACAGCATGCCCGGCCGGTCAATCCTTCGTGACCCTTTTCGGCCACCCGAAAGCCACGAACCGGCCGTGCCCGCCGCGCCGTGCGACTTCCGGGGCGCCGCGCCGGGGGCTAGAAACGGGCATGACCCGTGCCCACCCCGAAAACGCCCGCGAGCGGGCGCCGACCGCCGCGGCCGATGCCCGCACCTTCCTGCTGCTCGGCGAGGACCGGCCAGCGCCGCCGCTCGCTCCCGGCCTCTACGTGGTGGCGACGCCGATCGGCCATCTCGACGACGTGTCGCTGCGCGCGCTCGGAACGCTCGCCGCCGCCGACCTGATCGCCTGCGAGGACACCCGCGTCACCCGCAAGCTCTTGGCGCGCTACGGCATTGCGCGGCCGCTCACCGCCTATCACGAGCACAATGCCGCGCAAGCCCGCCCGGCGCTGATCGCAAAACTGCGGGACGGCGCGGCGATCGCGCTGGTGTCGGATGCCGGCATGCCGCTGGTGTCGGACCCCGGCTTTCGGCTGGTGCGCGAGGCGCGCGAGACCGGGCTGCCGGTCACCGCGGTGCCGGGGCCGTCGGCGGTGCCGACCGCGCTGGCGATCGCAGGCCTGCCGACCGACCGCTTCTTCTTCGAGGGATTCTTGCCACCCAAGGCAGGCGCACGAAAAAGCCGGATCGAGGCGCTGAAAAACATTCCGGCGACGCTGGTGGTGTTCGAGACCGGCCCGCGGCTCGCCGCGGCGCTTTCGGACCTGTCCGAGGGTTTGGGCGCGGAGCGCGAGGCCGCAGTGTGCCGGGAACTCACGAAGCTGCACGAGGAGGTGCGGCGCGGCACCCTCGGCACGCTCGCACGGGATTATGCGGCGGGGGCGGAGACGCGCGGCGAGATCGTGCTGGTGATCGGCCCGCCGGCTGCGGAAGCGGGCGCCGACGACGCCGAGATCGAGGCGCGGCTGCGCGAGGCGCTGGCCGAGAAAAGCTCCCTCAAGGACGCGGTGGCGGCGGTGGTGGCGGCGACCGGAGCGCCGCGCCGGGTGGTCTATCAGCGCGCGCTGGCGCTCGGCCGGGACGACGCGCCGGACGGGGACACCCCGGAGGGGACCGCGCAGGAGGACGTGCAGGAGGACGACACCGGTGATTGAGAAGGACGCCTCCTCCGGCCCGCCGGCGGCGCACGAGCCGGCCGACCAGAAGCCGGCCGCCGAGCGGGTGGCCGCCCAAAAGCTCGGGATTTCGGCGGAGAGCCGGGCGGCGTCGTTTCTCATGGGGCGCGGCTGGCGGATTCTCCAGCGGCGGGTGAGGACGCCGGTCGGCGAGATCGACATCGTGGCGGAGCGGGCCGGCACCATCGCCTTCGTCGAGGTCAAGGCGCGCAGCTCGCTCGACAGGGCGGCCGAGGCGGTGACGCCGCGCCAGCGCGCGAGAATCATCGCCGCCGCGCAGCACTGGCTGGCGCGCTCGCCGATGGCGGCGAACGCCGCGCTCACCTTCGACGTGATCCTGGTCGCACCCGGCCGTGCCCCGCAGCACCTTCCGGGCGCCTTCGACGCCAGCGAGTGACGCCAGCGCGGACGGCGGCCGCCCGCACACTTCGCCGTCGGGCCGTCAGGCCGCCCGCCGGCCGGTCCCCGTGCCGCGCTCGTCGCGCAGCCGGTCGAAAAAGCCCTCCACCGCCCGCGCCAACTCCTCGGTCTCGCGGGTGAGGGCGGAAACCCGCTCCAGCACGTCGCCGGCCGAGCGGCTGGTCTCGCCGATCGCCCCGGTGACGCCGGCGATGTTGCCGACCAGCGCCTGGTTGCCGCGCGCGGCGAGATGGGCGCTCTCGGAGATTTCGCGGGCGGCGGCGTTCTGCTGCTCGACCGCGGTGGCGATGGTGGTGGTGACGTCGGAGATCTTTCGCATCGCCGTACCGATCTCGCCCACCGCCGAGGCGGCCGAGCGGGTCGAGGCCTGGATCGCCGACACCTGCTCGGAGATCTCGCTGGTCGCCTTGGCGGTCTGGCCGGCGAGCTGCTTGACCTCCTGGGCGACCACCGCGAACCCCTTGCCGGCCTCGCCGGCGCGGGCCGCCTCGATGGTGGCGTTGAGCGCCAACAGATTGGTCTGGGCGGCGATCGCCTGGATCAGCTGCATCACGTCGCCGATCCGCACGCTCGCCGCGGCGAGCCCCTCGATCTCCTGCACCGAGCGCACCGTCTTGGCGTCGGCGTCGGCGACGATGCCGGAGGCCTGCTCGACCTGCCGGCCGATCTCGCCGACCGAGCCGGTCAGCTCCTCGGCGGCGGCGGCGACCGTCTGGATGCCGTGGCTCGCCTGCTCGGTCGCCTGCGAGGCGGCGCCCGCCTCGTTGGTCGCATCGGTGGCGAGGCCGGTGATCGATTCGGCGGCGGTGCGCATCGAGCCGGCGCCGCGCGTCACCGATTCGAGGATGTGGGCGACCGAGGAATGGAACTCGGAGATCGCCGCCTCGAGCGTCTCGGTCCGCTCGGCGGTGGCGGCGGACTGCGCCTCGATCTCGGAGGCGAGCTCCTTGTTGCGGGTCATCGCGCCGTCGAACACCGCGACCGCGCGGGCGAGCGCGCCGATCTCGTCGCCGCGCTCGGTATAGGCTACGGCACCGGTATGGGTGCCGCCCGCGACCGCCTCGATGGTGCGGGTGATGGTGGAGAGCGGGCCGACGATCTGGCGGCGGATCATCAGCGCGCCGGCGATCGCGATCAGCACCGCGAGGATCGCGACGGTGTTCTCGATGGTCTTGAAGCGGGCCGCGCTCGCGCGGGTGTCGTCGACGCGGTGGGTGCGCGCGGCATAGATCTTGGCGATCGATTCGAGCTCGGCGTTGAGCGCCTTGCGGACCGAGCGGTTGGCCTCGTTGTCGCCCCACTCGCGGCCGGCCGCCGGGGACACCTCGACCGCGCGGCGCACCAGCTCGGTGCGGAACGCGACGAACTGCTTCACCTTCTCCGACAGGGCGGCGAACTGCGCGGCGTCGTCGTCGCGGACGATCTTGCCCCACTCGCCGAGCACCGTCTCGATCCGGGCGTTGAAGGCCATCAAGCCTTCGCCGTACTTCTTCACCTTGGCGGGCTCGGTCGACATGTAGATGCCGCGCGATTCCATCACCACCGCATAGACGAGGCTGTTGATCCGCTCGACGTTGCGGGCGCCGGCGGCCGCCGACTCGATCTCGGCCGCGAGATGCTCCTCCTCGGTGATCGCCAGGTAGGCGACGGTGCCGAGCACCGCGACGGCGATCCCGAGAACGGCAAAAATCGTGTACAGCTTTGCGGTGATCGATACCCGTGCTAGCGCATTCACCTCTGCGGCCTCCGGACGGACTTTTACGCGAACTGCGCGAATGTCGGGCATTGGCCGTTAAGCAACCCTTGTGACGACCGAAAAACCCCCGAGGATATGAAGTTGTACGTAGCAGTGCAGATGGATCCGATCGAGCGGATCAAGATTCGCGGCGACTCGACCTTTGCTCTGCTGCTCGAAGCGCAGCGTCGTGGACATTCGATCCATTATTATACCCCCGATGCACTGGCCCAGCGCGGCAACGACGTCTTCGCGCGGGTGCATCCGCTCACCGTGCGCGACACCGAGGGCGACCATTTCACGCTCGGCGCGCCGGAGCGCGAGAACCTCGCCCGCTTCGACGTGATCCTGTTGCGGCAGGACCCGCCGTTCGATCTCGCCTACATCACCACCACCCACATGCTGGAGCGGGTGCATCCGCGAACGCTGGTGGTCAACGACCCGGCGAGCGTGCGCAACGCGCCGGAGAAGGTGTTCGTCACCGAGTTTCCCGAGCTGATGCCGCCGACCCTGATCACCCGCGACCGCGCCGAGATCGACGCCTTCCGTGCCGAGCACGGCGGCATCGTGATGAAGCCCTTGTACGGCCACGGCGGCGGCGCGGTCTTTCGGCTCACCCGCGACGACCTCAATTACGGCTCGCTCTACGACCTGTTCGCGGTGACCTATCGCGAGCCGTGGGTGGTGCAGAAGTTCCTGCCGGCGGTGTCGCTCGGCGACAAGCGCATCATCCTGGTGGACGGAGAGTTCGCCGGCGCGGTCAACCGGGTGCCGGCGGCCGACGATCTGCGCTCCAACATGGTGCGCGGCGGCGCCGCGGCGGCGACCGAGCTGACCAGCCGCGAGCGCGAGATCTGCGAGCGGATCGGCCCCGCCCTGCGCGAGCGCGGGCTTCTGTTCGTCGGCATCGACGTGATCGACGGCTTCCTCACCGAGATCAACGTCACCTCGCCGACCGGCATCCGCGCGGTGAAGAACCTCGGCGGGCCGGACATCGCGGTGACGATCTGGGACGCGATCGAGGCGAAGCGCGGCTGAGTCCTTCTTCGTCCGCCGTCGCGCATTTTTTTCTCGCCCGCCGTCGCGAACGGCGCGAGCGAATGGAGGCCGGGGCGAGCCGTCCCGGCGCCGGTGTCGCTGCAACGGGTCTGACGCGCCGTCAGTTGTTCGGCGCGCCTTCCTCGATCCAGCGCCGGATGGTGTCGCGGTCGCAGGTCGACAGCTTCTTCTTGCCGTGCGGCATGCGGATTTCCGGCTTCACCCGCCAGTCGAGCAGCGCCATCAGGCTCGACGCGCTGGCGTCGCCCGCGACCACCATCGGCCCGAACTTGGTGCCCTTCATCACGCCCTCGTAGGTGCGCAGATCGAGGCCGCTCGCCTCGTATCCGGCGCCGCCCGGCGCGTGACACTCGATGCACCGACCCTTGAAGATCGGAACGACGTCCTCGCTGAAGCTGATGGTCGGCGCCCGGTTCGACTTGCTCTTCGCGATCGCGATTTGGGGGAGTGCGCCGATCGCCGTCACGGCGAGCACGGCGACGATGCCCCGCAGCCAAGGTCTCATCTCGGTTCCCTCGTTACAACGCCAGCGCTGTCGGGGGCATCCGGACGGGGCGGGGGTTCGCGCACCGGATACAGCGGAGGCCGACCCCCGCGGCGATCGATGCTAAGGCGTTGCGAGATGAAATCAATCGGAGAAACGCGCAGGATCGGGACGTCAGGGTTGCCGAATGGTAAAATGGCGCCATCATGCGGCCGGTGGGGCCGGCCGCCGGTGATGTGATTTGCCTCGGCCGGAGACGCGTGCTCCGATTTGTGCCGCACCCCGCACGAGGAGAACGTCATGCGCTACTGGACCGGTCTCGTGTTCTTCGCCCTCGGGGCGTACCTGTTCACCGCCGCCGTGCTGCACCGGCGCAAGGTGCTGGCCGCCCGCGCCGCCGCGGTCGCCGCCGGCGAGCCGGTGCACGCCAAGCTCGATCTCGGCTCGGTCGCCACCATGGGCGAGATGATGCGGCCGGTGATCCTGTTCTTCGTGATGGTGGTCGCGCTGCAGATCGTCGCGCTCTACTTCTTCTTCGGCGGCGACAGCGTGATGGCGCTGACCGATCTCGTCGGCCTGCTCTTCCTGTTCGCCGCCTACGCGACCTGGATGAGCCTTCGCGTCGAGTACCGGATGAGCGAGCTCGACACCGCCCGCAAGGAGGAGGCCGACCGCCGCAAGGCGGCAGCCCTCGAGGAGGCGATGGCGGCCGCGCGCGCCGAAGGGGCCGCCGCCGAGCCCGGCCTGCCGCCGCCGGGCGTCGTGCCCTCGGCGTCCTGACGCAGACTCGTCCGAACGGATTCCGCGCCGTGCAGGACGGCGACGCAGGCGGCGCAGGCGATGCGGCTGCCCGCGTGACGTGATGCGGGACGGCGCGTTCACGCCCCGGCGCAGGTGAAAAAACCCGCCGGAGCGGTGGGCTCCGACGGGCTTTTGGGGGTATCGCGGCGGACCGTGGCCGTTCGTGGGCTGCCCACGCGTGGGCTCAAAGCCCCTCGAACAGCGCGGTCGAGAGATAGCGCTCGGCGAACGAGGGCAGCACCGCCACGATATTCTTGCCCGCGAACTCCGGGCGGGCGCCGATCGACAGCGCCGCGGCGATCGCCGCCCCCGACGAGATGCCGGCCGGGATGCCCTCGTAGCGGGCGAGCGCACGCGCCGTCTCGAACGCCGTCTGGTTGCCGACCCGCACCACCTCGTCGATCACCGAGCGGTCGAGCACGTCCGGCACGAAGCCGGCGCCGATGCCCTGGATCTTGTGCGGGCCGGGCTTTCCGCCCGACAGCACCGGGCTGTCCTCGGGCTCGACGGCGAAGATCTTCACCGCCGGCTTGCGGGTCTTCAGCACCTCGCCGACGCCGGTGATGGTGCCGCCGGTGCCGACGCCCGCGACGAAGGCATCGACCGCCCCATCCGTGTCGTTCCAGATCTCCTCCGCGGTGGTGTGGCGGTGGATCTCGGGATTGGCCGGGTTCTTGAACTGCTGCGGGATGATCGCGTTCGGGTTGTCGCGCGCCAGCTCGTCGGCCTTGGCGACGGCGCCGCTCATGCCCTGCGCGGCCGGGGTGAGCACCAGCTCGGCGCCGAGCAGCGCCAGCATCTTGCGGCGCTCGACCGACATCGACTCGGGCATCACCAGGATCAGCCGGTAGCCGCGCGCGGCGGCGACGAAGGCGAGCGCGATACCGGTGTTGCCGGAGGTCGGCTCGATCAGCACCGAGTCGTGCTTCAGCTTCCCCTCGGCCTCGAGCGCGTCGATCATGGCCACGCCGATGCGGTCCTTGACGCTCGCGATGGGATTGAAGAACTCGAGCTTGGCCAAAATGTTGGCCTTGATTCCTTGGAGTTGCGGCAGACGGCCGAGGCGGACCAGCGGCGTGTCGCCGATGGTTTGGGTGATCGAGTCGTAGACCCGCCCGCGGCCGACCTGACGGACCGGCGAGGACGGCGGAACGGAGCGCAACGCGGCTTCGGACATGGTCTTTCTCCCTGGCGACGGGCCCTGAACCCCCGACATGGGGAGGATCCTTAAAATATCCATCTCCCGCGGACAACACGATCGCGGCAGAACGAAAGACTTTCCTCACGCTCCTGCACGATGGAAGAACAATATTTCTTCTGGCGCGATTCCGGAGAAGATCGGCCGCATCCCGGTGCCGTCGTGCCTCCACCGGTCGCGCGAACGTGACCGGAGCCGGCGGGCCGGCCCCGCGATCCAGGTCAGAAATGGCGCATCGCGTGAATTCTGCCCGCGAAGCGCGCGACCTCCTTACCAAAGCGTTGACGCCGGCTTGACCGTTAACCACCGATTAAGCGTAAAACAACAACTTAGGAGCAGTTCTTGAGGTGATTCGTGCACCCCGCGCGCTCTCCCGGCGGCGGCGCAGCAGGAATCCGAAAATCTTCCGACGGAGAAAAGAAACATGCCCGGTCTCTCGAACGGCGGTCTCGGTCAAAAGCTGTCGATGCTGGTGATGGGCGTCGCGCTGGTGGTCGCGGTGGCGATCGGCGGCGTCGGCGACGTGATGCTGCGGCGCCTGGCGAGCGATCTCGATCGCGCCCAACCGCAGCGGCTCGCCGCGCTCGAGCGCTTGGTGAACCAGGGCGGCGCGACGGTCACCCCGGTGATCGGCGGCGACGGCCGGGTGGTCGGCATGGTGGTGATGCAGAAGGACGCCGGCCCGGCGGTGATCCCGGCCTCGCTGGTGCCGCAGGGCTCGGTGCAGCGCGCCGCGGTCGAGGTCGCGCCGCTCGCCGAGACCGGCGACACGATCGCCTCGATGCGCAAGAACCTGCTGTTCGCCAGCCTGCTGGTGCTGGTGGTGGTCGGCGCACTCGGCATGCAGCTCGCCGGCGGCTTCGTCGAGCCGCTCGGTCGTCTCGCCCGCGCCGCCGACCGTCTGGCATCCGGCGAGACCGACGTCGCGATCACCGCCCGCGAGCGCACCGACGAGATCGGGCGGCTCGCCCGTGCGACCGCCACCCTGCAGGAGCGGATGGTCGAGCTCGAGCGGCTGAAGGCGGAGCGCGCCACGGCGCCCGCATCGACCCTCGGCCCGGTGGTCGGCACCTATGCGGAGATGCTCGCCTCGGTCGGTGCGGCCTTGGGGCGCGCCACCGAGCTGCCGGCGCGGTTCGGCGCGCATCTGGCGCGAGCGGGCTCGCTCGCGGCGTCCGAGGGCAAGCTCGCCGCCGGCGCGGTCGGCCGCGGCATCGGCAAGCTCGCCTCGGTCGGCACCGTGGTCACCGACTGGTCGTCGTGGAAGGCGTGGCTGACCGACGAGACCCCTGCCCGCGCGTGACGCGGTTTCGAGGGTCCCGGCGCGCCGCACGGAAGCGCTCGCGCAAACGGGCCCCTCTCGCCGATCCTCTTCCCGCACGCGGGGAGAGGACGCCGCGGCCGGCTCCCCCGGCCGCTTTTCCCGCCCTCGCGGGACGCCGAATCTCTCCCCGCCCCACCCGCCTTGCGCCATGACGCCTCTCGCTCCCCGCTTGCGGGGACCAGCGTCGCGCGGCCGAAGCCTGGCGGGTCGAGCCGCCGAGGCGCCGTCGAGGCGGCGTCGAGACGTCGTCAAGAAATCCCGAGTTTTGGCCACAGGGCATCGACGCGGGCGACGAGGTCGGGCGTCGCCTTCAGCACCTCGCCCCATTCGCGGTGCGTCTCGGTGCCGATCTTGTTGGTGGCGTCGATCCCGAGCTTTCCGCCGAGCCCCGACTCCGGCGAGGCGAAGTCGAGATAGTCGATCGGCGTGCGGTCGATCACCATCAGGTCGCGTGAGGCGTCGGCGCGGGTGGCGATCGCCCAGGCGACGTCGTCCCAGTTCTTCGGGTCGATGTCGTCGTCCACCACCACGATGGTCTTGGTGTAGGTGAACTGCGGCAGCATCCCCCAAAGGCCCATCATGATGCGCCGGGCGTGGCCGGGATAGCGCTTCCTGATCGAGACGATCGCCATCCGGTACGAGCAGGCGTGCGGCGGCAGCCAGACGTCGACGATCTCGGGGAACTGGCGCTTGGCGATCGGCAGAAACAGCTCGTTGAAGGTGGTGCCGAGCACCGCCGGCTCGTCGGGCGCGCGGCCGGTGAAGGTCGAGACGTAAGTCGGGTCGCGCCGCATGGTGATGGCGGTGACGCGCATCACCGGGAACGGCTCCACCGCGTTGTAATACCCGGTATGATCACCGAACGGCCCCTCGGGCGCGGTCTCGGTCGCCGACACGTATCCCTCGATCACGATCTCGGAGTCGGCCGGCACCAGGAGCGGCACGGTGCGCGCCTTGGCGAGCCGCGGCCGGGCGCCGCGCAACAGCCCCGAGAAGCGGATCTCCGACAAGGATTCCGGCAGCGGCAGCACGGCGGTCAGCATGGTCGCGGGATCGGCGCCGATCGCGATCGCCACCGGCGTGTCCTTGCCCTGCGCCGCCCACTGCGCGTGGTGCTTCGCGCCGCCGCGATGGTGCAGCCAGCGCATGATCAGCCGGTCCGGCGCCAGCACCTGCATGCGGTAGATGCCGAGATTGTAGCCGGCGACCGAGGCGCTGTCGGGCGAGCGGGTGGCGACCACCCCCCAGGTGATCAGCGGCCCCGCCTCGCCCGGCCAGCAGGTCTGAACCGGCAGCGTCTCGAGGCTCGCATCCTTGCCGAGGAAAACCTCCTGCTGGGCCGGCGCGCGATCGATCACCTCGGCGCGGGTGCGCATCGCGGCCTTCAGGATCGGCAGCCGGGCGATCGCATCGCGAAGGCCTTCCACCGGCTGCGGCTCGCGCAAGTCCGCCAACACCTCGCCGAGCTCGGCGAGCCGCTCCGGGCGGATGCCGAGGCCGGCGGCGACGCGCTTGCGGGTGCCGAACAGGTTCACCGCGGCCGGCATGCCGACGATTCTGCCGTCGCCGGCGCGCGGGCGCTCGAACACCAGCACCGGGCCGTCCTTCGCGATCACCCGGCGGTGGATCTCCGCCATGTCGTGCACCAGGTCGACCGGCTGCGAGATGCGGCGAACCTCGCCCTCGGCGTCGAGATGACGCAGGAATTCGCGAAGATCGTGGAACGGGGGGAAATCACGAATGGGCACGGCAATTCCTTCGCAGTCCGGGTCATCAACGGCGCTGGTGTGTCAAGCGTCCTTGATATAGGACAAAGCCGTACCCGATCTCCGGCGATAAGTACCAGCTTCCATGTCGAGCCAATCCGCTACCGTTCCGGAACTCCCGGCCGCCCTGTCGCTCGGTCTGCGGCCGTTGCCGCTCGCGCCGTTGTCGATGGCCCTGAAAATCCTGGTCCGCTCCGCCGTGCACCGCCACCCGGCGATGTTCGCGCGTCTGGGTGACCAAGCCGGCAAGCGCTTCGTGATCGATCCGACCGACCTGCCGTTCGTCGTGGTGATGACGCCGCGGCTGGACGACCCGGAGATCGAGGCGGTGCGCCGCGGCGAGGAGCCGGCCGCCGATGCCCGCATCGCCGGGCCGCTGGCCGGCCTGGTCGGCCTCGTTCACGGCAATTACGACGGCGACGCGCTGTTCTTCTCGCGCGACCTCTCGGTCGAGGGCGACATGTCGGCGGTGGTGGCGCTGCGCAACGCGCTGGACGACGCCGAGATCGACCTCGTCGCCGAGGCCGCCGCGGTGCTCGGGCCGCTGGCGAACCCGGCCGAGCGGGTCGGCCGGATCGCCGCCGGCGTCGCCGAGCGCATCACCGGCATCGCCTTCGCGCGCACACGGAGCGAACCATGACCGCAGCCACCCTCGCCTCGCCCGCTCCCGCCGCCAACACTCCCGCGCCGCGGCCGTGGACGAAAAAGCTCGAGCTGGTGTGCCCGGCCGGCACCCCCGCGGCGATGCGCGCGGCGATCGAGGCCGGCGCCGACTCGGTCTATTGCGGCTTCGCCGACGAGACCAATGCCCGCAACTTTCCGGGCCTCAATTTCAGCCCGACCGAGATGGCCGACGCCATCGCCTATGCCCACAAGCGCAACGTGAAGGTGCTGGTCGCCGTCAACACGTTTCCGCGCGCCGGTTCCCCGGGCTCGTGGCACAAGGCGATCGACACCATCGCGGCGGCGGGCGGCGACGCCGCGATCGTCGCCGATATCGGCCTCCTGGACTACGCCTGCGAGAAGCATCCGAAACTGCGGCTGCATCTCTCGGTGCAGGCGGCGGCGGCGAGCGCCGACTCGATCCGCTATTATGTCGAGCGCTTCGGCGTGAAGCGCGTGGTGCTGCCGCGCGTGCTGACCGTCGCCGAGATCGCCGCGCTCAACAAGGAGATCCCCTGCGAGACCGAGGTGTTCGTGTTCGGCGGCCTGTGCGTGATGGCGGAAGGGCGCTGCTCGCTCTCCTCCTACGCCACCGGCTGCTCGCCCAACATGAACGGCGTCTGTTCGCCGCCGAGCCACGTCGCCTATCACCAGGAAGGCGGCGCCTTCTCCTCGCGGCTCGGCGAGTTCCTGATCAACAAGGTGCCCGCCGGCGTGCCGATGCCCTACCCGACGCTGTGCAAGGGCCGCTTCACCGCCAATGGCGAGACCTCGCACATCTTCGAGGACCCGGCGAGCCTCGACGCGAGCCTCCTGATCCCGCCGCTCGCCGAGGCCGGCGTCACCGCGCTGAAGATCGAGGGCCGGCAAAGAAGCCGCAGCTACACCGACGCGGTGGTGCGGGCGCTTCGCGCCGCGGTCGATGCGCATGCACGTGGCAAGCCGATCGACAGCCGCGCGCTGATGTCGCTGTCGGAAGGCGCCACCACCACCCGCGGCGCCTATCAGAAGACGTGGCGCTGAGTTTTTTTTAGCGCTGAAGACCGACGAGCCCGGTGACGAAAGACAGCGGGCGGACGGAGACGACGATGTCCGATGACGCGACGCGGCCGACCCTCACGCTCGGCACCGTGCTGTTCAACTGGCCGGCCGACCGGCTGCGCGACTTCTACGCCCGCATCGCCGACGAGGCGCCGGTCGAGCGGGTGTGCGTCGGCGAGGCGGTGTGCTCCAAGCGTCTGCCGTTCTACGACGAGGTGCTGCCGGACATCGTCGAGCGCCTGAAGGCGTCCGGCAAGACCGTGATCCTGTCGTCGCTGATGCTGCCGACGCTGCCGCGCGAGCGGGCGATGATCGACGGGCTGGTGGCGACCGACGGCGTGCTGGTCGAAGGCAACGACATCTCGACCTTCTCGAAGCTCGCCGGCAAGCCGCACGCGATCGGCCCGTTCATCAATGTCTACAACGAGGGCACGCTCGCCTTCCTGGAGAAGCAGGGCGCGGTGCACGTCGCGCTGCCGCCCGAGATGCCGCTCACCGCGATGGCGGCACTCGCGCCGCATGCGAAAACCGCGACGCTCGAGGCGTGGGCGTTCGGCCGCGCGCCGCTCGCGATCTCCGCGCGCTGCTATCACGCCCGCATCCACGGCGTCTCGAAGGATTCGTGTCAGTTCGTCTGCAACCAGGACCTCGACGGCCTGCCGGTCGACACGCTCGAAGGCCGGCCGTTCCTCGCCGTCAACGGCGTGCAGACGCTGTCGGACGCCTATGTCAACCTGATCGGCGATCTGCGCGGGCTTTGCGCGCGAGGAATCGGGTCGTTCCGGCTGTCGCCGCACACCTGCGACATGGTGGCGGTGGCGCAGGCGTTCCGCGACGTTTTGGACGGCGCCTGTGATCCCGCCGAGGGCGAGCGCCGGATCGCCGCGCTCTTGCCGCAGGCCCGCTTCGCCAACGGCTTCGTGCACGGCAAGCCCGGCCACCAGCGGATCGCCGTCGCCGCCGAATGAATTTGGGGACCTCGTCCCCCGCCTCCCCTCCCCGACCGGCACGTGCGTCCAGACGCTCGAGAGCGCTCACCTCTCCCGAGGGGAGAGGTGGAAACCGCGCCGTGATCGAGGTCTCGGGCCGATCGTCCGGAACAAATCAAATCGCCAGGTAGCGGTGCATCAGATCGTCGTTGCCGAGCACCTCCTCGGCGCTGCCGTCGAACACCACCTCGCCGGTGTCGAGGATCACCGCCCGGTCCGACAGCTTGAGCGCGGCGACCGCGTTCTGCTCGACGATGATGCTGGTGATGCCGGCGGCACGCACCTCCATCAACGCCTTGGCGATGTCCTGCCGCACCACCGGCGCCAAGCCTTCGTAGGGCTCGTCGAGCAGCAACAGCTTCACGTCGCGGGCGAGCGCGCGGGCGATCGCCAGCATCTGCTGCTCGCCGCCCGACATCGTCACGCCCTCCTGCTTGCGGCGCTCGGCGAGCCGCGGAAACAGCTGATAGATGCGCTCGAACGACCAGCCTTTCTTGCCGGTGATGGTGGCGAGCTGGAGATTCTGCTCGACCGTCAGCCCCGGAATGATTCTGCGGTCCTCCTGCACCAGCTGGATTCCGGCCTGCGCCGCGACGTAATTGGGCTTGCCGTGCAGGGCCACGCCGTCGAGCCACACCTCGCCGCGCGCGAGATGCGGGCTCGAGGCGCGGGCGATCGCCCGCAGCGTCGAGGTCTTTCCCGCGCCGTTGCGGCCGAGCAGCGCCAGGATCTGCCCCTTCTCCAGCGCGAACGACACCTGCTGGACGATGTAGCTGTCGCCGTAATAGGCATCGAGCCCGCGGCAGGCGAAGTAGGCCCGCTCGCCCGACGCAGTGGACGGCGCGGCGGCGCGCGGGCGCTCGATCGTCTGGACGTTCATACCTGCTCCTCGCCGAGATAGGCTTCGACCACTTTCGGATTGCCCTTGATGTCCTCGGGCAGGCCTTGCGCGATGACGCGTCCGCCGGCCAGCACGGTGATGCGGTCGGCGAGCGAGAAGACGACGTGCATGTCGTGCTCGATGATCACGATCGTCATGCCGGCGTCCTTGAACTGCCGGAGAATCTCGATCGTCGCGTTGGTGTCGGCGCGCGCCATGCCGGCGGTCGGCTCGTCGAGCAGCAACAGCTTCGGCTCCTGCACGACGCTCATCACCAGCTCGAGCCGCCGCTTGTCGCCACGCGACAGGGCGCCGGCGATGTGGTGGAGATGGTCGCCGAGGCCGAGCTTCTCCAGCGCTGCCCCGGCGGTGCGGCCGATGTCGCTCTGCTGATCGAAGCGCGTGACGAAGCGCGGCCTGAACGCCCCGTCGCGGTGCGACAGGATCGCCATCATCACGTTCTCGATCACCGTGAGATCGCCGAAAATCTCGGGCGTCTGAAACACGCGGGCGACGCCGAGCTGGTTGATCTCGTGCGGCCGCCGGCCGGTCAGCTCGGTGCCGGCGAGCAGAACTTTTCCGCGCGACGGCTCGAGCCCGCCGATGCAGACATTGAGCAGCGTCGATTTCCCGGCGCCGTTCGGGCCGATGATCGCGTGCGTCTCGCCCTCGCGAATGTCGAGATTGACGTTGCTCAGCGCGAGCAGGCCGGCAAAGGTCTTCGAGACGTTGTCGATGTGGAGAACGATCGGGCTGGTGCTCATGACGTCGCCGCCTTCATCTCGGAGCTCTTCACCGGCTTCTGCGGCTCGCCCGCGTGGGTCTCGCCCTTCGGCGCCTCTTTTCTGGCGGGAGCGCTGCCGTCCTCGGGCGGCATCTCGTCGATCGCGCGCTCGCCGATCACGTCGCGCTGCGGCGAGTCGCCGAGCGATTTGACGATCGGCGTGCGCTTGAGCCGGCCGAGCCGCATGATGCCTTCCATGATGCCGCCGGGCAGGAAGATCACCACGCCCATGAACAACAGGCCGAGCGTGAGCGCCCAGCCCTCGCCGACGAACAGTCCGAGCCCGTGGACGACCCATTCGCGCACGCCGTCCGGCAGGAACGAGAAGGTGACGTCGAGCTGGTGCGCGTTGTAGGCGGAGAAGATGTTCTCGAAATACTTGATCAGGCCGGTACCGAGCACCGGTCCGAGCAGGGTGCCGGCGCCGCCGAGAATGGTCATCAGCACCACCTCGCCGGAGGCGGTCCACTGCATGCGCTCGGCGCCGGCGAGCGGGTCGGTGGCGGCGAGCAGCGAGCCGGCGAGGCCGGCATACATGCCCGAGATCACGAAGGCGGTGAGCAGGAACGGCCTCGTGTTGTAGCCGGTGTAGCCCATCCGCTTCTGATTGGACTTGATGGCGCGCAGCGTCATGCCGAACGGCGAGCGGAAGATCGCGATCGAGATCGCGAAGGCGATCACCAGAATGGCGCCGGAGACGTAATAGCCGGTCCAGCCGGTCATCTCGAGCCCGGCGAGCGACGGCGTGAAGCCGGTGCGGCCGAGCGCGGCGTCGAGAACGCGCGGGTCGTCGCGCAGCACGCGCAGGCCGGTCTCGCCATTGGTGATCGGCGTGAGCACGGAATACGCCATGTTGTAGCACATCTGCGCGAAAGCGAGCGTCAGGATCGAGAAGTAGATGCCGGAGCGACGCAGGCTGACGAAGCCGATCACCAGCGCCAACAGGCCCGACAGCACCACCGAGGCGAGGACCGCCGGCAGCAGATCCATCGAGATCAGCTTGAACGACCATACCGCGGCGTAGGAGCCGACGCCGAGAAAGGCGGCGTGGCCGAACGAGAGGTAGCCGGTGAGCCCGAACAGGATGTTGAAGCCGACGGCGAAGATTCCGTAGATCACGAACTTGTCGAGCAGGTCCGGATAGCCGGCGCCGATCGGCGCCAGGATCACCGGACCGGCCGCGACCGCCGCCGCGAAGCACAGGAGCAGGATCAGATCGGCGAGCTTGGTGGTGGGCTTCATGGCGTCAGCTCTCCATCACGCCCTTGCGCCCCATCAGGCCGCGCGGGCGGACCAGCAGGACGACGACGGCCACCAGATAGATGATGATCTGGTCGATACCGGGAATCAGCGACTTGATCTCGTTCATCGAGGCGAAGGACTGGACGATGCCGAGCAGAAAGCCCGCCAGCACCGCACCCGGTAGCGAGCCCATGCCGCCGACCACGACGACGACGAAGGACAGCACCAGAAAATCCATGCCCATGTGATAATCGGGCGGCACGATCGGCGTGTACATCACGCCGGCGAGCCCGGCGACGATCGCGGCGATGCCGAACACGATGGTGAAGCGGCGCTCGACATTGATGCCGAGCAGGCCGACCGTCTCGCGGTCCTGCATGCCGGCGCGCACCACCATGCCGAAGGTGGTGAGCTGGAGAAAGGCGAACACCGCGCCGATCACCAGGAGCGAGAACACCAGATAGACCATGCGCCAATAGGGATAGACGATGGCGTCGGTGATCGCGAGGCTACCCGAAGCGATCGCGGGCGCGGCCTGCGGAATGGAGTTGGCGCCAAAAATCTGCTTGACGATCTCCTGCAGCACGATCGCGAGGCCGAAGGTGACGAGGATCTGGTCGGCGTGCGGGCGCTTGTAGAAGAAGCGGATCAGGCCGCGCTCCAGCGCGACTCCGATCAGCAGCATCACCGGGATGGCGATCAGGATCGACACCGGCACCGAGTAATCGATCAGCACGCGGCCCCAGTCGCCCAGCATGTCCTGGACATAGGGTGTGCGGATCTCGAGCGGCGTACCCCACGGCGTCGTCCGGGTGGGATCGATCTTGACGGTCTCGAGCGTGAGCAGCTTCTGTAACGTCACCGCGCAGAACGCGCCGAGCATGAACAGCGCGCCGTGTGCGAAATTGACGACCCCGAGCGTGCCGAAGGCCAGCGTCAGGCCGAGCGCGATGAGCGCATAGGCGGCCCCTTTGTCGAGGCCGTTCATGATTTGAAGTATGATTGCGTCCATTCGCCGCTCACCTTCCATGCCGACGAGGGGCGGGCGCGCGGCCCGCCTGTGATACTTGTCATGAAAATCACGTCGCCGGCGGATCGCCGTGGCGCACCGGTGACCTCGCCCTTCCGCGCCCGAACGCGCGGGAGCAGAGGCGGGACGCACGGGACGGGTGCGGGACGAAAGCGGCGACGGCGAGAGGCGGCGCCCACCGAAGGCACCGCCTCGCGAGCCGGCACCGTCACGAACCGGCGAAACGCGCCGGTCCGGCCACTCCTGCCCGCCCGCCGCCCGCGCGACCCGTCACACCGGCACCGGGCGCGACGACACGCACCCGGACCGGCGACGACGCATCAGCACTTCTTGGCGTCCTTCGACCCGAGCTCGCCACCGAAGATGGACGGATCGTAGGTCACGTCCTTCGCCGGCACGATCTTCTTGATCGACAGGAGGTCGTACTTGTCCTTCGGGTCATCCTTACCCTGCACGACGAGCACGTCCTTGAAGCACTGGTGGTCGGCGGCGCGATAGAGCGTCTTGCCGTTGCCGAGGCCGTCGAACTCGAAGCCTTCGAGCGCCTCGATCACCTTGGTGGGGTTGAAGGTGCCGGCCCGCTCACAGGCGTCGGCATAGAGCAGCGCCTGGACGTAGCAGGTCTGGGCGGCCTGCGAGGGCGGCGCGCCGTACTCGGCGCCGAACGACTTCGTGAAGGCCTTGGTGCCCTCGTTGTCGAGCTTCCAGTCCCAGTTGGCGGTGCCGATGATGCCCTTGATGTTCTCGCCCGCGCCCTGCGCCATCAGCTCGGAGAACAGCGGCACGACGATCTCGAACTTCTTGCCGTTGGCGGTCTTGTCGCGCAGGCCGAACTGCACGGCCTGGGTCAGCGAGTTGACCATGTCCTTGCCGTAGTGATTCAGGATCAGCACGTCGGCGCCCGAATTGATCACCGGCGTGATGTATTGTGAGAAGTCGCCGGCGCCGAGCGGGGTGCGGACCGTCTTCACGGTGGTCCAGCCCTGCTTCTCGGTGGCGTCCTTGATCGACTCCTCCTGGGTCCAGCCCCAGGTGTAGTCGGCGGTGAGGTGATAGGCCTTGCGGTCCTTTCCGTACTCGGCCGCCAGCACCGGGCCGAGCGCCTGGCCCGACATGTAGGCGTTGAAGAAGTGGCGGAAGCCGAAGGCGCGCTTGTCCTTGCCGGTGGTGTCGTTGGAGTGGGTGAGGCCGGCCATGAAGATCACACCGGCGTCCTGACACAGCGACTGCACGGCGACTGCGACGCCCGACGAGGAGCCGCCGGTGATCATCAGCGCGCCGTCCTTCTCGATCATCCGCTTGGCGGACGCGCGGGCGGCGTCGGATTTGGTCTGGGTGTCGCCGGAGACGAAGGCGACCTTCTTGCCGAGGATGCCCTTGCCCTCGAGGGCGAGCGGCTTCATCGTCTTCAGCATGCCGCCGTCGCCCTCGCCGTTGAGGTGCTTGACCGCGAGCTGCAGGGCGCGGAGCTCGTCCATGCCCTCGTCGGCATACGGGCCGGTCTGCGGCACGTTGAAGCCGAGCGTGACGGTCGAGCCCTTCGGCATGTTGCAGAAGTCGTCGGCCCAGGCATCACGGATGAAGAAGGTCGGCGTGGCGATGGCAGCCACCCCGGCGAGGCCGGTCTTCAGCGCGGTCCGCCGGCTGAACGAAAATGTCTTGTCGGTCATTCAAAGCTCCTCGGGTTCCTCGACCTGAAACGTTCTTGTTGCCGGGCGGCGCGACGGCCGGCGAGGCCGGACGGTTGCACACGCCCAGGAGTTCTTCCGACTCCGGGCTCTACCGTGGGGCACCGGGGTCTGAACCGTCAACCGATACATTTGTCTAATCATTCACGTTCATGAAGGAGGCACGAACGCGGCATCGACAGTGCTCTGCAATATGTGCAGCGCAACAATTCTCGATGACACTGCGACAACACGATCACCAACTAGAGATGCCAGTGTAACGGACCGCTAGACGCTGAGACGACAGTGTCGTCGAGATGTCGAGCGACGCGGCTGCGTGCGACTCCAGTGGCCACGATGGTTTCGGCGGCAGGGTGGACGCCGGACGTTTTGCACGGGACGCGGGAGGAGCGGCGGCTTTCTGCGCAGACGCAGCGCCACGACGTCATGCGCCGGCGAAGTCGAAGCTCGAACGCCGAAGCCGAAGTCCGAGGTCGGCGTGCGAAGACGTCGGGCCGAAACGCACCGAGCCCGACCGAGGAAAACTCGGCCGGGCTCGGCATCGTTCGTTCGCGACCGCGGGGGACCGTCGGGCCCGCCCGCGGGGCGCCGTGATCAGGCGCGCCGTTGCACCGCGCTGCGGACCGGGGTCTCGCGGCCGCGCACCGGGGCGGGACGAGCCGCCGGGGCCGCCGCTGCGACCGCCTTCACCGGCTCGGCCTTGACGACCACCGGCGCGGACGCCGGGGTGCCGACGATCTCGCGCGAGCGGACCGGGGTAGCGCGGCCGCGCACCGGCGCCGGACGGCCGGCGGGTGCCGCCGCGACGGTCTTGACGGGTTCGGCCTTGGCGACGGGAGCGGGCGCCGCCGAGCGGGCGACGTCACGAGCGCGGGGCGCGGTGGTGCGGGCACGGACCGGGGCCGGACGGGCGGCGGGGGCGACCGGGCGGGCGACGACGACGGCGGGCTTCGCCACCGGATCGTTGGCCGGGGCGTCGTGCTCGCCGCGGGTGAGCGAGTCGACGTACTCGCCGGCGATCTTGATGCCGACGAAACCGACCGCCGCGAACACCAGAACGCTCGCGAGCAGGAGGTGGCCGCCCATCGGGTCGGACCCGGCGGCGTCGGCGAGCTGCGCGCCGGCGGCGTGCGCGGTGGTGGCCATGCCGGCCAGCGCCGTGATGGCGCTGCCGAGAAGCATCGAGAAGGTCCGGCCGAGGCTGCTGCGATTGGCCTTGTCGAAGGACATAGTCTGTCTCCAGTCTGAGAACGAACGACGGGTTTCCCGGACGGGTCGGCCGTGCTCGTGACGGCTCCCGCCCCACCAAACCTGACGAATCACATCAGGAACTAGCATTAACACATTATTGTACCGGTCATAAATTCGGATGGTTTACGATTCGTTAAAATGCATCCGAGCGTGGTCGGAGGTGGCATTGCACCATCGTCGCACGGTGTGTTTTCCCCTCGCACAAACAGGGGTTTAGCCGAAAATATCGAGTCTCTCGCGGCGGGTTGTGGCCGGCTCGCCGCGCACCTCGGCCCGGCCCCCGCCGGCTGTTGATAACTCCGCTCCCGCCCGCCGGTTCCGCCGCAAATTTCGCCGCTCCGGGCAGAACCCGCGGAATTCGCTCGGAAATTGCACTCCGACTCGCCGCCCGCGAATCAGCCACCGATTCGGCCTCGCGATTCGCTTCAGCCGCGCCCGCCAACCCACCGGGACACCGCCTCGTTTCGCTCCGGCGCCGGCCCGGCGCCCGCGCGATGTCGTGCGGAACACTCTGCCGGGGGTGGTGTTGTCTCGGGAGCCGTTCTCGGGGGACTTCCGCATGTCGCGACTGCTGCCCGTTCCGCTGCGCTTCGCGCCCTGGTTCGAGCAGCCGGAGCCCGACGAGGCGGACACCGCCCGCCGGATCGCCGCGGCGCTCGCCGGCCATGCCGAGGGCGACGCGCCACTGCGCCGCCTGCACGCGCGCACCCACGGGCTGCTGCGCGGCGAGCTGCAGGTGCTGGAGAACCTCGCCGAGCCGTTGGCGCAGGGGCTTTTTGCCGAGCCCGCGACCTACGAGACGGTGGTGCGGCTCTCCAGCCACGCCGCCGAGGGCGACGACGGCGCCACCGCTCCGCGCGGCATGGCGGTGAAGGTTTTGGGCGTCTCCGGCGAGCGGCTGCCCGGCTCCGAAAACGATCTCACCCAGGATTTCGTGCTGGTGAACGCGCCCGCCGCCTCGGCTGGCGGCGAGCACCCCCTGCCCGCCGGCCTCGACGCGGCGGACGGCGGCCGCACCACGGCGGCATCGACCTGGGGCCTTGCCGCGATGATGCGCGCCGGCGGCGCGGTGATGGGTGCGGTCGGCGGCGGCGTGCTCGCCTCCGCGCTCGGCACCGCCGGGGCGGGCCACGTGCTCGGCGAGACCTTCTACAGCCAGGCGCCGCTGCTCTACGGCCCCTACATCGCCAAGATCGCGATCGCTCCGGTCTCGCCCGAGCTGATCGCGCTGACCGGCACCCGGCTGTCGGTCGCCGGCCGCCCCGATGCGCTGCGCGAGGAGGTGGTCGCCTTCTTTCGCGAGCAGGGCGGCGAATGGGACGTGCTGGTGCAGCTCTGCACCGACCTCGCCACCATGCCGATCGAGGACGCGAGCGTGCGCTGGCCGGAGGAGGCGAGCCCGTATCTGCGGGTCGCCCGGCTGCGCATCCCGGCGCAGGAGGCGTGGAGCCCGCAGCGCGCGGAAACGGTCGATGCGGGGCTCTCCTTTTCGCCCTGGCACGGGCTCGCCGCGCATCGCCCGCTCGGCCGCGTCATGCGGCTGCGCCGCGAGACCTATGCCGCCGTCGCCGCGGCGCGGGCACGCCGCATCGGGCGAGCCCTCGCCGAGCCGCGCTCGTTCGACGATCTGCCGGGCTTCGCCCATGTGGCGCCGGTCAGCCAATGGGTCGGTGCGCCGGCGCCGTGAGGCGCCGGGCGGTCAATCGCCGCTGCGGGCGGCGGTGCCGTAGCTCCAGCCCCATTCGAGAATCTCCGGCATGTCCTCGCCGTGCGTCACCACCCAGTCGTGATGCGCGTTGCGCTTGTCGCGCAGGATCTGCTTGACGTGCGCCGCTCGCACACCGAGCCCCGGCACGCGGTCGATCACGTCGATCGCCAGACGAAACCGGTCGAGATCGTTCCTCACCACCATGTCGAACGGCGTGGTGGTGGTGCCCTCCTCCTTGTAGCCGCGCACATGGATATTGTGATGATTGGTGCGGCGATAGGCGAGCCTGTGAATCAGATACGGGTAGCCGTGATAGGCGAAGATCACCGGGCGGTCGGTGGTGAACAGGGAATCGAAATCACGATCGGACAGGCCGTGCGGGTGCTCGGTGTCGGGCTGAAGGGTCATCAGATCGACCACGTTGATCACCCGGATTTTCAGATCGGGCAGATGCCGTCGCAACAGGTCGACCGCCGCCAGTGTCTCCAGCGTCGGCACGTCGCCGGCGCACGCTATCACCACGTCGGGCACGCCGCCCTGGTCGTTGGAGGCGAAATCCCAGATGCCGATGCCGGCCTCGCAATGGCGGATCGCCGCGTCGATGTCGAGCCATTGCGGTGACGGCTGCTTGCCGGCGACGATCACGTTGATGCGGTTCCAGGTCTTCAGGCAGTGGTCGGTGACGGCCAAAAGCGTGTTGGCATCGGGAGGAAAATAGACGCGCACGACGTCGGCCTTCTTGTTCAGCACGACGTCGATGAAGCCCGGATCCTGGTGGGTGAAGCCGTTGTGATCCTGCCGCCAGACATGCGACGTGAGAAGATAATTCAACGAGGCAACCGGGCCGCGCCAGCCGAGCGTGCGCGACACCTTCAGCCATTTGGCGTGCTGATTGAACATCGAGTCGACGATGTGGACGAACGCCTCGTAGCACGAGAAGAAGCCGTGCCGGCCGGTGAGCAGATAGCCCTCGAGCCAGCCCTGGCAGAGATGCTCGCTCAACACCTCCATCACCCGGCCCTGCCTGGCGAGATGCACGTCATAGGGTTCGAGCTTTTCCTGCCAAACCCTGTCGGTGCGTGAGAACACGGCGTCGAGCCGGTTGGAGGCGGTCTCGTCCGGCCCCATCAGCCGAAAGTTCTTCGCCGCCGCGTTCATCGTGATCACGTCAGCCAGATACTCGCCCATCACGTGGGTGGCGCCGAGCTGGGCCGCGCCGGGCGTGTCGACCTTTACGGCGTGCGTCCTCACGTCCGGCAGCGCGAGCGCGCCGCGCAGGCCGGCATTGGCGTGCGGATTGGCGCCCATGCGGCGCGGCCCCTTGGGCGCGAGCGAAGCGATCTCCTCCTTCAGACGCCCGTCGGCGTCGAACAGCTCGTCGGGCCGATAGCTGCGCATCCACGCTTCCAGGAGCTTCAGGTGCTCAGGATTGTCGCGCGGGTCGCCGATCGGCACCTGATGCGCCCGCCAAAACCCTTCGACTCGCTTGCCGTCGAGCTCCTTCGGCCCGGTCCAGCCCTTCGGGCTGCGCAGCACGATCATCGGCCATTTGGGCGCCGTGTCGCCCGCCTCGCCGGCGCGCGCATGCGTCTGTATCTCTGCGATGCGGTCGAGCGCGGCATCGAGCGCCGCCGCCATTTTTCGGTGCATCGCCATCGGCTCGTCGCCGCACACGAACAGCGGCTGCCAGCCGAGCCCGCCAAACATGCTTTCGATGTCCGCGTCCGCCATGCGGCCGAGCACGGTCGGGTTGGCGATCTTGTAGCCGTTGAGATGCAGGATCGGCAGCACCGCGCCGTCGCCGGCGGGATCGAGAAACTTGCACGACTGCCACGAGCCGGCGAGCGGGCCGGTCTCGGCCTCGCCGTCACCCACCACGCAGGCCACCACCAGATCCGGATTGTCGAACGCCGCGCCGAACGCGTGCGCAAGCGCGTAGCCGAGTTCGCCACCCTCGTGGATCGAGCCGGGCGTTTCCGGCGCCGCGTGGCTCGGAATGCCGCCGGGAAACGAGAACTGGCGAAAGAGCTTCTTCAAGCCCGCCGTGTCGCGCGAGATGTCGGGATAGATCTCGGAATAGGTGCCCTCCAGATAGGTGTTCGCCACCATCGCCGGGCCGCCGTGGCCGGGGCCGCAGACATAGATCATGTCGAGATCGCGGGCGGTGATCACCCGGTCGAGATGCGTGTAGACGAAGGAGAGGCCGGGCGAGGTGCCCCAATGGCCGAGCAGCCTCGGCTTGATGTGCTCGGGCTTGAGCGGCTCGCGCAACAGCGGGTTGTCGAGCAGATAGATCTGCCCGACCGAGAGATAATTCGCCGCACGCCACCAGGCGTCCATCCGGGCGAGCAGCGTGTCGTCGAGCGTGGTCGTTGCGTTTGCGGACTGGTCCATCGCCTCTCCTCCGGCTCGGTGCGAGGGTGCCACCGCCGTGCGACCGCCGCATGATCGGCAACCGCCGAGCCGGGCGAGGCGTTCCGCACCGCGTCAATGCGGATAGAGGAGTTGCGGCAACCAGGTGGCGAGGCCGGGCCACACCCACAGCACGACGATGGCGAGAAGCTGGATCAGCACGAACGGGATCGCCCCGACATAGATGTGGCCGGTGGTGATCTCCGGTGGCGCGACGCCGCGGAGAAAGAACAGCGTCGGCCCGAGCGGCGGGTGGATGTAGGAGGTTTGAAGGTTCAGCGCGATCAGCACCGCGAGCCACACCGGGTCGACGCCCGGAAGCTGCAGCAGCGCCGGGGCGACGATCGGCACGACGACGAAGATGATCTCGAAGGCGTCCATCACGAAGCCGAGCAGGAAGATCGCCAGCATCACCGAGAGGATCGCGCCGGTGGTGCCGCCCGGCAGGTCGGTCAGCGCGCGGGCGACCAGGTCGTCGCCGCCGAGCCCGCGAAACACCAGGCTGAACAGCGTCGCGCCGATCAAGATGAGGAAGATCATCGCCGACACCTCGGCGGTGCGGCCGAGCACCGGCATCAAGAGCTTTTCACGGTGCACCCGCAGCACCGGCAGCGCCAACAGCGCAGCCCCGGCCGCCAGCAGCACGAGGGCGAGCGCGGCGAGCGGGACGCTGCCCCAGAGGTCGCGGCCGGACAGCGCCTGCAGCACCCAAACCACCGTCGCCGCGGCGGCGAGCCAGAAAAGCTGGTCGCGGCCGCGCGGGCGGGCGGCGAGCAGAAGCGCGCCGAACGCGCCCATGCCGGCCGCCTCGGTCGGGGTCGCGAGGCCACCGAGGATCGAGCCGAGCACGGCGAGGACGAGAAACAGCGGCGCCACCAGCACCGCCCCGAGCTTTCTCACCAGCCCGAAGCCGCGCGGGGCATCGGGATCGGGCGGGATCGCCGGCGAGGACTTCGGAAACAGCACCGCGACCGCGACCACATAAGCGAGATAGAGCACCACCAGCGCGCCGGCCGGCACCATGGCGCCGGCGAACAGGTCGCCGATCGTCACCGATTGCGGGGCGAAATTGCCCTGGGCGAGCTGGGCCGCCTGATAGGCGTTGCTCATCTGGTCGCCGAGCAGCACCAGCACGGTCGCCGGCGGCACGATCTGGGCGAGCGTCGCGGTCGCGGCCACCGTGCCGGCGGCGAGCCGCGCGTCGTAGCCGTGCCGCAGCATGGTCGGCAGCACGATCAGCCCCATCGTCACCGTGGTGGCGCCGACGATGCCCTTGGCGGCGGCGAGCAGCACACCGACGAGAATCACGGAAATCGCCAGCCCGCCGCGCAAATGGCCGAACAGCCGGCCCATCGTCTCGAGCAAGTCTTCCGCGACCCGCGAGCGCTCGAGCATCACCCCCATGAAGACGAACAGCGGGATCGCCAGAAGGACCTCGTTGGTCATCACGCCGAAGATGCGCTGCGGCAAGGCGCCGAGCAGCGCGAGGTCCATCACGCCGAACAGGTGGCCGAGCGCGGCGAAGGCGAGCGAGGCGCCGGCGAGCGTGAGGGCCACCGGATAGCCGACCATCAGGAGGCCGACCGCCACCACCACCATGCCGACCGCGAGGCTGTCCGGCCCGAACAGGTTTGCGAACTCGGTCATGCGCGGCTCGCGGGCTCGCCGCCGAGAGGCGTCGCCGGCGCGAGCGCCGCCGGGTCGGCGCCGGTCAAGACGAGCACCGCGCGGGCGAGCCGCGAAAACCCTTGCGCGAGCATCAGGAGGGCGAACAGCGGGATCAGCGTCTTCAGGAGAAACACCGCGGGCAGCCCGCTCGCCTCGCGCGAGCGCTCGAGGATTTGCCAGGACCGCCCGACATAGGGCAGCGACACCCACAAAAGCACGGCGGCGAAGGGGAAGAGGCACGCGAGGGTGCCGAGCGCGTCGACCCAGGCCTTTTTCCGCGGCGAGGCGCTCGCATAGAAGAGGTCCACCCGGACGTGGCCGTCGCGGGCGAGCGTCCAGGCCGCCGCCAGGAGAAACAGCGTCGCGTGGGCATAAACGAGCGATTCCTGCAGCCACAGCGAGCCGGTGCCGAGCGCGACGCGCAGCAGCACCACCGCGACCTGCACCACGACCACGAACAGCCCCGCCGCCATCGCCACGCGAAATACGGCGCGGGTGACGGCGTCGATCGCGTCGGCGAGCGTCCGGAGGATCGTCGGGAGGGAGGAAGGCTGCGGCATGGCGCTCCTATACGCCGGCAGGCGGCCCGGATTAAGCGCCGCTCGCTCGGACGGCGCCCCCGGCCTTTTCGCGAGGCGTCCGGCGCGCCTATATAGGGGGCCGAACGGAGCCTCTCATGAGCGACAAAATTCCTGTGACGGTCCTCACCGGCTATCTCGGTGCGGGCAAGACGACCCTTCTCAACCGCATTCTCTCGGAGCCGCACGGCAAGAAATACGCCGTCATCGTCAACGAGTTCGGCGAGATCGGCATCGACAACGACCTCGTGGTCTCGGCCGACGAGGAAATCTTCGAGATGAACAACGGCTGCCTGTGCTGCACGGTGCGCGGCGACCTCGTGCGGATCGTCCGCGGCTTGATGCGGCGGCGGGGAAAGTTCGACGGGATCATCGTCGAGACCACCGGGCTCGCCGATCCGGCACCGGTGGCGCAAACCTTCTTCGTCGACGAGGACGTCGGCAAGGCGGCCAAGCTCGACGCGGTGGTGACGGTGGCCGACGCCAAATGGCTGCGCGACCGGCTGAAGGACGCCCCCGAGGCGAAGAACCAGATCGCTTTTGCCGACGTCGTGCTGATCAACAAGGCGGACCTGGTCGGCAAGGACGAGCTTCTCGACGTCGAGGCGCACGTGCGGGCGATCAACCCCTATGCGAAGCTGCACCGCACCGAGCGCTGCGCGGTGCCGCTCGACGCGGTGCTCGGCCGCAACGCCTTCGACCTCGACCGCATTCTCGACATCGAGCCGGCCTTCCTCGAGACCGACGACGAGCACGATCACCACCACGGGCACGACCATGGCCACGAGGGGCACGACCACGAAGGGCACGACCATCACCACCACCACGACGACCACGGGCACGAGCACGGTCACGGCGGGCTGAAGCATTTTCACGACGAGCACATCCAGTCGTTCGGCATCGACACCGAGCGGCCGCTGAACCCGGACACCTTCTTCCCGTGGATCCAGAAGCTGGTCGCCGAGGAGGGCCCGAAGATCCTGCGCTGCAAGGGCATCCTGTCGTTCCGCGACGACCCCGACCGGTTCGTCTTCCAGGGCGTCCACATGATCCTCGACGGCGACCACCAGCGGCCGTGGCAGGACGACGAGACGCGGCGCAGCCGCCTCGTCTTCATCGGCCGCGACCTGCCGGAAGCGGCGATCCGCGCCGGCTTCGAGGCCTGCATCGCGTGACCCGGCGACACGGAGGCGCAGCATGAGCGAGACCGGCACCGCCACCATCCCGTCCCTGACCGACCGCATCGTCCCCGTCGCGGTGGGCGGCACGCCGGTCGCGGCCGGCTTTCTCGCCGCGAAAGGGGCGGGCGAGACCGCCGCGTTCGTGCTCGGCGAGGACGCGATCGTGCTCGCCGCCGAGGACGGCACCACCCGCCGGGTCGCGGCGCACGAGGGCGGCATTCTCGATGTCGCCTTCGCCGAGGGGCGGCTGGTCACCGGCGGCGACGACGGCCGGGTGGTGGCGACCGACCCGGACGGCACCGCGACCGAGATCGCGGCCGACCCGAAGCGGCGTTGGATCGACCGGGTGGCGGTCGCCCGTGACGGCACCGTCGCCTGGGCGGCCGGCAAGCAGGTGTTCGCCACCGCCGCCAAGGGCGAGCCGAAAACGCTCGACCTGCCCTCCTCGGCCGGCGGGCTCGCCTTCCTGCCGAAGGGCTTGCGGCTCGCGGTCGCGCACTACAACGGCGTCTCGCTGTGGTTCCCGAACGCGCAGGCGAAGCCCGACGTCCTCGAATGGAAGGGCTCGCACATCGGCGTGACGGTGAGCCCGGACGGGCGCTTCGTCGTCTCCACCATGCAGGAGCCGGCGCTGCACGGCTGGCGGCTCGCCGACGGCAAGCACATGCGGATGCAGGGCTATGCGGTGAAGGTGAGAGCGATGTCGTGGACCGCCGACGGGCGGGGCCTCGCGACCTCCGGCGCCGACACGCTGGTGGTCTGGCCGTTCGCCACCAAGGACGGGCCGATGGGCCAGCAGCCACGCCTGCTCGCCCCCTCCGACAGCCTGGTGGTCGCGGTCGCCTGCCATCCGCGCGAGGCGGTGGCGGCGGTCGGCTGGGAGAACGGCATGGTGCTGTTGGTGCGGCTCGACGACGGCGCGGAAATCCTCGCCAAGCCGCCGGGCGGCGGCGCGGTGTCGGCGCTCGCCTGGAACGCGGCCGGCTCGCGGCTCGCCTTCGGCACCGAGGAGGGTGACGCGGGGCTGGTGGCACTGTAGCGCCGGACCGGCCTCGGTCGGCCGGCCATGCCGCCGGGATCAGCGTCGTGCTTGATCCACAGCCATCTCTTGCGGATCGGGGTGAGCACCATATGGGTGTCCGTACTGCCGGTGATTCCCGCCGGGGTGAGGTTCACCAGCAGGAGCCGGCCGTCGCCGTCGACCGCGCCATGGCGCATGCGGCCCGACGATCTTCTTGCCGTCGATGCCGGCTCGGCGCCGGGGCCGGTTCGCCCGGTCCGACCCGGCTCGGGAAGGAGCGGTTCGACCCACGACGACCTCTCGTCTGTCAGCTCCGTCGGGTCACACTCAGTCTTGTTCTCGATGTCCGACATCCGGCCCGATTCGCGGCTGTCCACATGGACGATCTCGAATCACGGGCTGGCCGACCCGCCACCTCGGTTTCAAACGGCTTTCGGCACTGAAACCGCCGCTCTAGCAACCAGGGGAATCGCTTGAAGCTCATTGAGCGGTTCTGGTGATGAGGGCGCGGAGGTAGTCGTCGTTCCAGCCGGCAGCTTTGCGGCGGACGCGGAGGCTGTCGGGCCCCGGGGCGGCTTTGACGAGTTTCATGGCCATGTGCTTGACGGTAGCCATGTTCTTTGGACCGTTTTCGGTCCGCAGCCGCATCGGGTCGTCGTGGAAGACGACGTCGAGCACCCAGTGGAGGCGGCTCTCGATGCCCCAATGGGCGCGCACGGCCTTGGCGCAGAACTCGGCATCGAGCGGCAGCGAGGACAGGAAGTAGCGGCGGGCCACCGAGGTCTTGCCGTCGAGCGCGACGATGTCGGGCTCGTCCTCCCGCAGGTTCTCCACCCAGGCGACGAAGCAATCGGAGAACCTCGCCGGG
>NZ_AKZI01000026.1 GCF_000293785.1 Rhodovulum sp. PH10
CCCGCGCGCGCGCGGCAGCCCATACGGCGGGGCGCACCGCGCGGGGCGCCGCCGCCGGGCTCGCACGCCGCCCGGACGGGCGACGGCGCTCGGTCGGGACAGGGCGGACAGGCCCGCCGCACCGCGCTTCCCGCTCGGGAGCGGGCGCAGGCGCACGCGCCGTCCGGCCGTCACCAGCCTTCGCATCTCGCATTCAAAGCGCACCTCGACCCGGTCAGGAGCAGCTCGGCCTGGTCCCTGATCGAGTTTGGTTATCGGTCAATCCAAAGAAGCTATTAGTATTGGCGGGTTTCCTGTGGGCGGAGACTGGAGCAAACCATAAGTCGGCTCCATTCGTATCAGTCCGTATTCCCTGAATTCGATTTCTGCAAATACAGTCGCGCCGCGTCACGAAGGGCGTGGATACGGACAAAGGCTCGATAATACGATCGATAGACTTGGCTTATTAAACCATTTCTATCGTGCGATCGGTTCCAGTTATCGCCGCCCGAGCCCGCCTCCCCGCCGACGCCCAGATCGACACCACGGTCCCGCCGCCCCCCGCGGCGGGTGTTGGAGAGAGGGACATGAACCGCTTCGTCATCGCGGAACCCGGACGATGCATCGGCTGCAACACCTGCATGGCGGCGTGCACTGCCGTGCATCGGGGGCAGGGCCTTCAGGCCCATCCGCGCCTGACGGTGACGCGCACGGCCGATGCCACCGCGCCGATCGTGTGTCGGCACTGCGAGGATGCGCCGTGCGCCCGGGTCTGCCCGGTCGACGCCATCACGCTTTCGGGCGACGCCGTGCTGCTCGACGAGAAGCTGTGCATCGGCTGCAAGATGTGCGCGCTCGCCTGCCCGTTCGGCGCCATCGCGCCGTCCGGCACGCCGATCACCGGCGTCGCCGGAACCGGCGTCGTCCACCCCACCCGCGCCGCCGCGCTCGACCCGCTGCTCGCCTGGGACATCGGCGTGAAGTCGGTCGCCGTGAAGTGCGACCTGTGCGGCTTCCAGGAGAGCGGCCCCGAATGCGTCCGCGTCTGTCCGACCACCGCGCTCGCGGTGGTGGACGGCGACACGCTGCGCCGCGTCGGTGACGACAAGCGCTTCGTCACGGCGGTCGTCGCCACCGTCACCGATCGGCCGCTGGCCGGTCGCTCGCTCGCCTCGGGAGAGACCGCATGACCACGCCCCTCGAGCTTCTGGCCCTGTCGGTCGCGCTGTCGGGCGTCGCGGCACTGGCCGGGCTTCTGCTCGCCCGCAACGAGACGCTGGCGATCTGGTCCGCCGGCCTCGGCGGGCTTCTCGCCGGCATCGCCGGCGTCGCTGCCGGCCTTCTCGCGCTCGGCACCGAGCCGTCGGTGTTCAACGTCGCCGGGCCGTACCCGTTCGCTCATTTCGTGCTGCGGCTCGATCCGCTCGCCGGCCTGATGGTGGCGGTGATCTCGTTCGTCTCCGCGGTCTCCTCGGTGTTCTCGCTCGCTTACGTGCGCGAGTATGCCGGCCGCGGCGTCGGCGCGATGGGCTTCTTCCTGAACCTGTTCGTCGGCTCGATGATGCTCGTCGTCGTCGCCGACAACGGCTTCTGGTTCCTCGTCTTCTTCGAGATGATGTCGCTCGCCTCCTACTTCGTCGTGATCTTCGATCAGGACGAGGAGGCGGTCTCCGCCGGCTTCGTCTACTTCCTGGTCGCGCACGCCGGCTCGGTCGCCATCATGGCGGCCTTCTATCTGATGGCGAACGTCGCCGGCAGCTTCGACTTCGCGGCCTTCCGCGCCGCGCATCCCTCGCCGCTGATCGCCTCGATCGTCTTCCTGCTCGGGCTCGGCGGCTTCGGCGCCAAGGCCGGCATGATCCCGCTGCACGTCTGGCTGCCGCGCGCGCATCCGGCGGCGCCCTCGCACGCCTCGGCGCTGATGTCGGGCGTGATGATCAAGATCGGCGTGTTCGGCATCGTCAAGGTCGGCATCGACCTGCTCGGCGGCGGCGTGCTGTGGTGGGGCGTGCTGGTGCTCGCGCTCGGCGCCGTCTCCTCGGTGCTGGGCGTGATCTACGCGCTCGCCGAGCACGACATCAAGAAGCTGCTCGCCTACCACTCGGTCGAGAACATCGGCATCATTTTGCTCGGCGTCGGCACCGGCATGATCGGTCTCGCCACCGAGCAGCCGCTGGTGGCGGTGCTCGGCCTGATGGCCGGCCTCTATCACCTGGTCAATCACGCGGTGTTCAAGGGCCTCCTCTTCCTGGGGGCGGGCTCGGTGATCTTCCGCATGCACACCAAGGACATGGAGGAGATGGGCGGGCTCGCGCGGACGATGCCGTGGACCTCGCTGTGCTTCCTGATCGGCGCGCTGGCGATCTCGGCGATCCCGCCGCTCAACGGCTTCGTCTCCGAGTGGTTCACCTATCAGGCGCTGTTCGCCGCCGCCCTCGACGGCACCTTCCTCGCAAAGCTCGCCACCCCGATCGCCGCCACCATGCTGGCGCTCACCGGCGCGCTCGCGGTGATGTGCTTCGTCAAGGCGTATGGCGTGATCTTCTCCGGTGCGCCGCGCAGCGAGCACGCCCGCCACGCCCGCGAGGTGCCGGCGCCGATGGTGATCGGCATGGTGATCCTGGCGATCGCCTGCGTCGGGCTCGGCCTCGCCGCGCCGGTGATCGCGCCGGTGATCGGCGGCATCGCCGCGGCGACGCTGCATGCGCCGGTCGCGGTGCTGGCCGACGGCGCGCTGGTGCTGCCGGGGGCGGGCGCCCGCACGGTGCTCTCGACGCCGTTGCTGGCGCTCATGCTGGTCGCGCTCGCCGCGCTGCCGATCGTGCTGATGGCGGTGTTCACCGGCGCTCGCCGGGGTGGCCGTCGCACCGCGGCCCCGTGGGCCTGCGGCTATCTCCCCGACGGCCACATGGCGGTCTCCGCCGGCAGTTTCGCCCAGCCGATCCGCATGTTCTTCCGTCCGCTCTATGCGGTGCGCAAGGACGTGGCGGTGGTGTCGACCGCGATCTCGCACCGCTTCGCGGCGCTGGTCGCCCAGACCCGGCGCAGCGAGCCGATGTTCGACCGCACGCTGGTCACCCCGGTGATCGAGGCGGTGACCGGCATCGGCCGCCGCACCCAGGTGCTGCAGAACGGCGATTTCCGCATCTACTGCCTCTACATCGTCGCGGCGCTGGTCGCCCTCCTGCTCGTGACCCTTCGCTAGGAGCCTCGTCGTGCCCAGCCTGAGCCAGTTTCTCCTCGCCGTTCTCCAGGCCGTGCTGTTCCTTGCGGCGGCACCGCTTCTGTCCGGCTTCATGCGCGTGATCCGCGCGAAGATGCACACCCGGCACGGGCCGGGCGTGCTGCAGGACTACCGCGACATCATCAAGCTGATGAAGCGGCAGGACCTGCGTCCGCCGGCGTCCGGCTTCGTGTTCCGGCTGGTGCCGGTGATCCTGCCGGCGACGCTGATGGTGATCGCCATGGGCATCCCGGTGGTCGGCCGCACCGCGCCGGTCACGGCCTTCTCCGACCTGATCACGGTGATCTATCTGTTCGCCCTGGTGCGGTTCTTCTTCTCGCTGTCCGGCCTCGACTCCGGCTCGTCCTTTGCCGGCATCGGCGCCAGCCGCGAGCTGACGCTCGGCGTGCTGGTCGAGCCGGTGATGTTGCTCTCGCTGATGGTCGCGGCGCTGCTCGCCGGCTCCACCGATCTCGGCGCGATCGGCACCGCGGTCGGCACCCTGCAGATGAGCTCGCTCGCCGCCACGGTGATGGCCGGCGTCGCCTTCGCCTTCGCCGTCTATGTCGAGCTCGGCAAGCTGCCCTACGACATGGCCGAGGCCGAGCAGGAGCTGCAGGAAGGCCCGCTCACCGAATATTCCGGGCCGTCGCTGGCGATGATCAAGGTGTCGCTCGCGCTCAAGCAGCTTCTGGTGGTCGCCTGGTTCATCGCGGTCTTTCTGCCGTTCGGCAAGGCGACCTCGATGGCGCCGCTCGCGCTCGCCGGCAGCTTCCTTCTGTTCGTTCTCGAGATGGTGGCGATCTTCGTCGTCGTCGGCATCGTCGAGAACAGCGTCGCCCGCACCCGCTTCCGCCTCACGCCGCGCCACTCCTGGCTCGGCGTCGGCATCGCGTCGCTCGCCTTCGTCTTCTATCTCGCCGGCTTGTGAGCGACAGGAGAATCCCGATGCTCGACCTCGCCCTCGCAACAATCCTGCTGCCGGTCGCCGGTGCCGTGCTGGTGGCGGTCTCGCCCCAGCCCTGGGCCAAGCGGATCTGCCAAGTCTTCTCCGGCCTCGCCGTGGTGACCGTGCTCCTGCTCACCTGGCAGTTCTCCGCCGCCGGCAAGGTGCCGGTCCAGGCGACCCTGATCGCCTTCGGCGACACCGCCATCCTCGGCTTCACCGTCGACACCGTCTCGGTGCTGGTGGCGATCGCCGTGGTGTCGATCGGCTTCCTGATCGCGATCTATTCCGGCGCCTATCTCGGTGCCGGAAACCGCGAGCACCCCGATATCGGCCGGCGGCGCTTCTACGCCTTCCTCGCGCTGTTCATCGGCGCGATGGCCGGCGTCGTCTTCACCGACACGCTGATCGGCCAGCTGGTGTTCTTCGAGATCACCGGCGCCTGCTCGTGGGCTCTGATCGGCTACTACGAGAAGCCGAAGTCGCTCTACTCCGCCGCCAAGGCGCTGATCATCACCCACATCGCCTCGCTCGGCCTCTATGTCGCGGCGAGCGTGCTCTTCCTCGACACCCACACCTTCTCGCTGTCGGCGATCGCCAATCTCGACGACACCGGCAAGACGATCGTGCTGATCGCCATCATGGTGGCGGCCTGGGGCAAGTCGGCGCAGCTGCCGTTCCACATGTGGCTGCCCGACGCGATGGAGGCGCCGACCCCGATCAGCGCCTATCTGCACGCCGCCTCCATGGTGAAGGTCGGCGTCTATATCGTCGCCCGCTCGCTGATGGCCTCGGGTGGCGCGCCGGAGATCGTCGGCTGGGTCGGCGTCGTGATGGCGGTGATCACCCTGGTGTTCGGCTTCCTGATGTATCTGCCGCAGGCCGATCTCAAGCGCCTGCTCGCCTACTCGACCATCACCCAGCTCGCCTACATCTTCCTCGCGCTGTCGCTGTCGGTGTTCGGCTCGAAGCTCGCCTTCAACGGCGCGATCGCCCACGTGTTCAACCACGCCTTCGCCAAGACGCTGTTCTTCCTGGTGGCCGGCGCGTTGAGCTACACCACCGGCACCCGCATGCTGCCGGTGCTGCGCGGCGTGCTCTCCAAGGCGCCGCTGATCGGCGTCGCCTTCGCGGTCGCCGCGCTCGCCATCACCGGCGTGCCGCCCTTCAACGGCTTCTTCTCGAAGTTCGCGATCTTCGCCGGCGGCTTCTCGGTGTCGCAGGCCCACCCGCTGCTCTACGTGCTGGTCGGCATCGCGCTGCTCGAGTCGGTCGGCAGCTTCGCCTGGTTCCTGAAATGGGTCGGCTGGACGGTGCCGGGCCGCCCGACCGATCCGGTCGCCGCCGCCGCGCCGCTGCCCGCCGCCATGGGCTTCGTGCTGGTCGTGCTCGTGATCATGTCGGTCTGCTCGAGCTTCATCGCCGCGGCCTGGCTCGGCTGAGGGGGAAAGGATGTCCGGAATTCATCTCGTCAACGGGCTCGCGGGGCTCCTGATCGTCACCTCCCTCCTGGTGGTGACGGCCCGCAAGCCGGCGCACTCGGCGATGTTCTACGCCGCCCAGTCGTTCGTGCTGGTGCTGGTCTTCCTGGCGCTCGCGGGCGTCACCGGATCGCATGAGCTCTACACCTGGTCGGCCACCGCCTTCTTCACCAAGGTGATCCTGGTGCCGGTGATCATGAGCCGCCTGTTCGGCCGGCTCGAGGATCAGAAGCTCGGCACCGGTGAGCGCATCTCGCCCGCCCTCTCGGTGATCCTCGCCGCGGTCGTGGTGGTGCTGTGCTTCGTCGTGGTGTCGGGGGTCGCGCTGCCGACCGCGGAAGCGGTCAAGCCGGCGCTCGCCATCTCGCTCGCGCACTTCTTCCTCGGGCTCGCCTGCATCGTCACGCAGCGGAACATTCTCAAGCAGGTGTTCGGCTACTGCCTGATGGAGAACGGCTCGCATCTCACGCTGGCGCTGCTGGCCGCGAACGCTCCCGAGCTGGTCGAGGTCGGCATCGCCACCGACGCCATCTTCGCGGTGGTGGTGATGGCGGTGCTCGGCATGCAGATCCATCGCACGCTGGGGACGCTCGACGCCGACCAGCTCACGACACTCAAGGGATGACCGCCATGTCTTCCGTCCTGCCCATTCTCCTGCTGCTCGGGCCGCTGGTCGGATCGCTCGCGATCTTCGCCTTGCCGGTCGGCAAGGAGGCGTCCCGCACGGTCGAGATCGTCCATGTCGCGGCCATCGGCTTCCTTCTGGTGATGGCGCTCGCCGTCGGCGGCGTCACGCTGGCGAGCGGCCCGGTCGGTGCATTCGGCCAGTGGGTCTATGTCGATCCGCTCGCGGCGATCTTCGTCGGCCTGGTCGGCGTGGTCGGCTTCCTCACCGGGCTCTACTCGCTCGGCTACATCCGCCACGACGTGGAGCACGGCGAGCTCACGCCGTTCCGCCACAAGCTCTATTACGGCTTCTTCAACCTCTTCCTCTTCACCATGCTGCTCGCCGTCACCGCGAACAACATCGTGATGATGTGGGTGGCGGTCGAGGCGACCACGCTCGGCTCGGCCTTCCTGGTCGGCATCTACGGCAAGCGCTCCTCGCTCGAGGCGGCCTGGAAGTACGTGATCATCTGCACGGTCGGCGTCGCCTTCGGCCTCTACGGCACGGTGCTCACCTTCTCGAACGGCTCGGAAGTGCTCGCCGACCCGCACGGCGCGATCCTGTGGACCACGCTGTTCGCCAACGCCAAGGCGCTCGACCCGATGCTGGTCAAGATCGCCTTCGTGTTCGTGCTGATCGGCTTCGGCACCAAGGCCGGCATCTTCCCGATGCACGCCTGGCTGCCCGACGCCCACTCCGAGGCGCCGAGCCCGGTGTCGGCACTGCTCTCGGGCGTGCTGCTCAAGTGCGCGCTGTTCGTGATCATCCGCTACTATGCGATCACCATGCAGGCGGTCGGCCCGGAATTCCCGCAGACGCTGCTCCTCCTGCTCGGCTTCCTGTCGGTCGCGGTCTCGGCCTTCCTGTTCTTCGTTCAGCAGGATCTCAAGCGTAAGCTCGCTTATTCGAGCGTCGAGCACATCGGCCTGATCCTGCTCGGCCTCGGCTTCGGCGGCCCGCTCGGGCTCGGCGCGGCGCTGCTGCACGCCGTCAATCACTCGTTCGCCAAGGCGCTTCTGTTCTGCGGCTCCGGCAACGTCCTGATGAAGTACGGCAGTCGTGACCTCGGCACGGTGAAGGGCCTTTTGCGGGTCGCGCCGGTGTCGGGCGTCCTGATGATGGCGGGCGCGCTCGCGCTCGCCGGCTTCCCGCCCTTCAACGTGTTCGTCAGCGAGTTCATGGTGTTCAACGCCGGCCTCGGCTCGGGCTGGATCTGGCTGACGATCGGCGCCGCGCTGCTGCTCACGGTCACCATCGCCGGCTTCGTCCAGATCATCTCCGGCTCGGTGCTGGGCAAGGCGCCGGAGACGATGCGCAAGGGCGATCTCGGCTTTGCGACGCTCGCGCCGATGGGGCTCCTGATGGCGCTCGTCCTGATCTTCGGCTTCGCGGTGCCGCAGCCGGTCACCACGCTGATCGGCCGCGCGGCGAGCGTGGTCGCCGGCGGGCCCGCCACCGCCCTGGAGCCTCCCACGCCCATCTACGGCATCGCGCCGCAGCTGCAGCTCGAAGCCCGCCGCTGAGTCGCACGGAGAAACATCATGCACGCTCCTTTGACAAAGCCGGACACGACCCGGATCGGCTCGGCGACCATCGCAGAGCTCCGCCGCAAGCTGCCGCACGCGGTGCTCGACGAGAGCTGGCAGACGCCGACCCAGGCGACCATCACGGTGAAACTCGACGATCTGCCGAACGTCGTCTCGACGCTCTATCACGAGCACGACGGCTGGCTGTCGGTGATGGCCGGCAACGACGAGCGCTCGATCAACGGCAACTTCGCGCTCTACTACGCGCTCTCGATGGAGGGCGCGGAAAAATCCTTCATCGTGGTGCGTGCAGAGGTGCCGGCCGCGACCGAGGAGTTCCCCTCGGTCACGCCGCTGGTGCCGGCGGCCGTGTGGCACGAGCGCGAGGTGCGCGACATGTTCGGCCTCAGGCCCGTCGGGCTGCCGGACGAGCGCCGCCTGGTGCTGCCGGACGATTGGCCGGAGCATCTGCACCCGCTGCGCAAGGACGCGATGGACTATCGCCTGCGTCCCGAGCCGACCGGCGACGACGAGACCTATCGCTTCGTCAACGACGCCGAGAGCGAGACCACCGTGGTGCCGCTCGGCCCCTTGCACATCACCTCCGACGAGCCGGGTCACTTCCGCCTGTTCGTCGACGGTGAGGACATCATCGATGCCGACTACCGGATGTTCTACGTGCACCGTGGCATGGAGAAGGTCGCCGAGACCCGGATGGGCTACAACGAGGTGACCTTCCTCGCCGACCGCGTGTGCGGCATCTGCGGTTACGCGCACTCGGTCGCCTACACCACCTCGATCGAGAACGCGCTCGGCGTTCAGGTGCCGGAGCGGGCGCAGGCGATCCGCGCGATTCTGCTCGAGACCGAGCGGATGCACAGCCATCTGCTCAATCTCGGCCTCGCCTGTCACTTCGTCGGCTTCGACACCGGCTTCATGCAGTTCTTCCGCGTCCGTGAGAAGGCGATGACGCTCGCCGAGCTGCTCACGGGCTCGCGCAAGACTTATGCGCTCAACCTGATCGGCGGCGTGCGACGTGACATTCTCGGCGAGCAGAAGGCCGAGACGCTGCGCATCGTCTCCGAGCTGCGCGAGGAGGTGACACGCCTCGTCGAGATGCTGCTCGCCACCCCGAACCTCGAGGGTCGCGTGAAAGGCGTCGGCCTGCTCGATCCGCAGATCGCCCGCGAATATTCGCCGGTCGGGCCGTGCGTGCGCGGCAGTGGCCACAAGCGCGACACCCGCGTCGATCATCCCTTCGCCGGCTACGGCCGGACGACGTTTCCGGTGCACACGGGTGAAGGCTGCGACGTGCTCTCGCGCACGCTGGTGCGGGTCGGCGAGTTCTTCGACAGCCTGTCGATCATCGAGCAGATTCTCGCCGACGCGCCCGGTGGTCCGGTGCTGACGGAAGACTTCACCTATCGGCCGCACAAGTTCGCGCTCGGTTTCACCGAGGCGCCGCGCGGCGAGGACGTGCACTGGTCGATGACCGGCGACAACCAAAAACTCTTTCGCTGGCGCTGCCGGGCCTCGACCTATGCCAACTGGCCGGTGCTGCGCTGGATGCTGCGTGGAAACACGGTGTCGGACGCGCCGCTGATCGTCGCCTCGATCGACCCCTGCTACTCCTGCACCGATCGCGTCACCGTGGTCGACGTGAAAAAGGCCGTCAGCAAGACCGTCCCCTACAAGGAGATGGAACGCTACTGCCGCGAGCGCACCAATTCGCCGCTGAAGTGAGGAGACCGCTTCGATGTTCAAGCTTCTGAAGGAAGTGCTCCGCACCGGCGAGGCGACGGTGAAGTACCCGTTCGCGCCGGTCGAGGTCGCGAAGGATTTTCGCGGCAAGCCGGAGCACGTTCCGGAAAACTGCATCGCCTGCGCCGCCTGCACGGTCGCGTGCCCGGCGAACGCACTCGGCATGCAGACCGACCTCTCCGCCGGCACCCGCATTTGGTCGATCGACTACGGCCGCTGCGTGTTCTGCGGCCGCTGCGAGGAGGTGTGCCCGACCGATGCGATCCGCCTCTCGACCGACTTCGAGCTGGCGGTCGCCGACAAGGCGGACCTGCGCCGCACCGCGGTGTTCCGCCTCGCGTCTTGCGTTTGCTGCGGCAAGCCGTTCGCGCCGGAGAAGGAGGTCGCCTACGTCGCCGAGCTGCTCGAGGCGACTGCCCCGACAAAAGCCGACGCCGAGCGGCGCCGTCAGCTGGTCGCCACCTGTCCGGCCTGCAAGCGCGCGAACGACGTCGTGCAGATCGACACCGCCGACGTCGCGCGCACCATGGAGACCGTCCGATGACCCGCCACATCACCGAGACCGACGTCCGCGCCGCCGGCCCGTTCGCCAAGGTCGACATGCCGGCCGACATCGCGCGGATGAAGGCGTCGCTGCTGAAGGACATCCGCCGCTCGGCCTATGTATACCGAGTCGACTGTGGCGGCTGTAACGCCTGCGAGATCGAGATCTTCGCCTCGATCACCCCGGTGTTCGACGCCGAGCGGTTCGGCATCAAGGTGGTCGCTTCGCCGCGCCACGCCGACATTCTGCTGTTCACCGGCGCGGTCACCCGCGCGATGCGGATGCCGGCGATGCGCGCCTACGAGGCCGCGCCCGACCCGAAAATCGTCGTCTCCTACGGCGCCTGCGGCGTCTCGGGCGGCATCTTTCACGACCTCTATTGCACCTGGGGCGGCACCGACAAGATCGTGCCGGTCGACGTCTACATCCCCGGCTGCCCGCCGACCCCGGCCGCGACCGTGTACGGCTTCGCCGTCGCGCTCGGACTGTTGGGTCAGAAGCTGAAGGCGGAGACTCACGTCCAGGCGGACGGCGAGCGCGTGCCGCTCGCGCATCCGTCGATCCCCTACGACCTGCGCGTTCACATCGAGCGCGAGGCGCGCCGCATGGCCGGCTATCGCCAGGGTGGCGATATCGCCGAGCGCTTTCTGGTGATGCTCGAGCAGCCCGGCATCGTGCCGCTGACCGACCGCTTGGCGAAGTTCGTCGCCGCCGAGCAGGACCCGCGGACCGCCGAAATTCTCGCCCGGCTCGGCGAGGTGGTGACGGGGGCGATCGCATGACCCGGCTCGGCGAGGTGGTGTTCTATCGGCTCGACGCAAAAATCCTCGAGCGCGAGAGCGACGTTCCGCAGAACGCCCGCGAGGTCGTCTACTACTCGCTGGCCATCGGTCACCATGTCGGTGTGTTCGACTGCTTCAAGCCGATCCTGCGCTGCTCCGGCGCGTTCTACGAGAAGCTGGTCGCGGCGCTGCCCGAGGGCGACGCCCGCCGCAAGCTCGACGGCATCCGCCGGTTCGGCGAGATCACCATCGACAAGACCCACACGAGACTGCTCGGCAGCGCGATCGCGAAAGTGCGCGACGACGTGAGCGAGGAGGAGGCGGCGTGGCTCGATGGGTTGACCGCCTCGCTCGCCGCGATCGAGCGCGAGCCGGCGATCTATCTGATGGGACGGAGGCGGTTGTGAGCGGTGTGGTCTTCACGGTCGGCAACGTGCTGATGGGCGACGACGGGGCGGGCCCGCTGCTCGCCGAGCTTTTGGAGGCGGAAGGCGCCGACGGCTGGACGGTGATCGACGGCGGCTCGGCGCCGGAGAACGTGATGCACGCGGTTCGCCGCGGGGCGCCCGAGCGCGTCGTGCTGGTCGATGCCGCCGACATGCAGCTTCCGGCCGGCGAGGTGAGGCGGATCGACAAGGCGCAGGTCGCGGAGGCGTTCCTGATCACGACGCATGCGATCCCGCTCGACTTCCTGGTCGCCTCGCTCGAGGAGACGATTCCGGAGGTGACCTTCGTCGGCATCCAGCCGGAGCGGGTCGAGTTCTTCGCGACGATGACGCCGGCGGTGCGCACCGCCGTCACCGATCTCCACGCGCGGTTCCGCGACGGGCGCGGCGTCGCCGACATCCCCGCGATCGCCTGATCGTTTCGAGTTCCACCACGTCGACGAGCCCCCGGCGCCGGCGCATCCCACCACCTCGAGAGTTCGCAGAATTTCAGGAGACATCCGATGGGAGCGAACGAAGCCGCGAAGACCGACATTTTCGGGTCGGAAGCCTATTCGCCTGCCGAGATTCAGGACAAGGTCGAGAAGCTCGGCGTCAAGAAGGCACGCATGCCGTTCGTTGCGAGCTTCATGCTGTCGATGGTCGCCGGCGGGTCGATCGGCCTCGGCGCGATGTTCTACACCCTCGTCGCCGCCGACACGACGCTCGGCTTCGCCATCGCCAAGGTTTTGGGCGGCGTGGTGTTCTCCCTCGGTCTGGCGATCGTGATGATCGGCGGCGCCGAGCTGTTCACCGGCAACTGCCTGATCGTGATGGCGTGGTGGAACCGCCAGATTCGCACCGGCGAGGTGATCAAGAACTGGACCACCGTGTGGGTGGGCAACCTGGTCGGCGCGCTCGGCCTCGTCTTTCTCATCTACATGTCTCATCACGTCGAGACCAATGGCGGCATCATCGCGGCCGCCGCGCTGAAGATCGCGGTCGCAAAAATCCAGCCGGACATGGTGACGATCTTCTTCAAGGGCATTCTCTGCAATCTGCTGGTCTGCCTCGCGGTGTGGCTCGCTTATGCCGGCCGCTCGGTGGCCGACAAGATGGCGGGCATGATCCTGCCGGTCGCCGCCTTCGTCGCCGCCGGCTTCGAGCACTGCGTCGCCAACATGTACTTCCTGCCGCTCGCCTGGGTGCTGGCGCACACCGGCCACGTGCCGCAGGGCATGGACGTGTCGATGATCACGCTCGCGGGCATCGCCCACAACATCGTTCCGGCGACGCTCGGCAACATCGTCGGCGGCGCCGGCTTCGTCGGCTTCGTCTACTGGGCGATCTATCGCAAGGGCCTCGGCGGCATCACTCCGCTGCCGGTCCGCTCCGCGCCGGCCGGCGCCGAGCCGCAGGGCGCGCGCGCCGTCGCCCGCTGACCTCCGTACGCATGGCGGCGTCTCCCACGGGAGGCGCCGTCACCGGAGCCGCCCCCTTTTTGCGAAAGACCTCCGATATGTTCATCGATCACCCCGTCGCCGCCCGGCCCGCCCTCGTCGACACCTTTGGCCGCCACATCGCATATCTGCGCGTCTCGGTGACCGATCGTTGCAACTATCGCTGCACCTATTGCCTCGGCGAGCACCCGGTGTTCGTGCCCAAGCGCGAGGTTCTGAGCCTCGACGAGCTGGACCGGCTGTGCTCGGCCTTCGTGCGCTGCGGCGTGCGGCGCATCCGTCTCACCGGCGGCGAGCCGCTGACGAGGCGCAACATCGTCTCGCTCGTGCGCGGCCTCGCCCGGCACATCGAGACGGGTGCGCTCGACGAGATCACGATGACGACCAACGGCTCGCTGCTCGGCCGTCATGCGAAGGAGCTCGCGGACGCCGGCATGCGCCGGATCAACGTGTCGCTCGACACGCTCGACCCGGAAACGTTCTCCCACATCACCCGCGGCGGCGACCTGACGGAGGTGTTGGACGGCATTGATCTCGCTCGCGACGCGGGCCTCGCGATCAAGCTCAACACCGTCGTGCAGGGCGGCATGAACGACCGCGCGATCCCCGATCTGATGACCTACGCCCACGCACGCGGCATGGATCTGTCGCTGATCGAGACGATGCCGGTGGGTGACGCCGTCGGCGACCGCGCCGCCGGCTTCGTGCCGCTCGATCGCATCCGCGACGTCCTGGACCGCAATTTCACGCTGGTCGATCTGCCCAACCGCTCGGGCGGCCCGGCGCGCTATGTGCGCGTCGCCGAGACCGGCGGACGGGTCGGCTTCATCACGCCGATGAGCCACAATTTCTGCGCCGACTGCAACCGCGTGCGCGTCACCTGCACCGGCAGGCTGGTGCTGTGCCTCGGCCGGATCGGGTCGGTCGATCTGCGCGGTGCGCTGCGCGCGAGCGAGGGCGACGACGATCTGATGGCGGCGATTCACGACGCGGTCGCGCAGAAGCCGCAGGAGCACTCGTTCGCGGTCGATCAGCTCGGCCACCCGGCGATTGCGCGCGGCATGAACGCGACGGGCGGGTGAGGACTCGTCCTCCTGATCCCAGGCGACTGGATTTACGTTTTCGTTTTCGACGGTCGACCCGGAAGATCGACAGAGACACCGTCCGTCACCTCTCCCCGCGTGCGGGCCAGAGCATGCAAACATCGCCTCGCATGCATGTGTCCGTCATGCGCGGCTCGACCCGCGCATCCATCAGAAATCGAAGAACAATTTCTCATTCAGTGTGATGGATCGCCGGGTCGAAGCCCGGCGATGACGGCAGAGGTTTTGGCGAGCTCCACCTTTCTCATCGAAACACCGCACTTTCTGCCCTTGGATGCATCCTGTAGCGCGATCGGGGAGAGGTCGGCGAGCGAAGCTCGCCGGGTGAGGGGGAGCGCGAGCGGATCTCGTCTCAGCGGTTGCCGAGATCCGTGCCGGCGATCCGCTGCGGGTTTGCATACACGGTGAAGCGCGAGCCGCGCACAAAGCCCAGAAGCGCGACGTTCGCCTTGGCGGCGAGGCCGATCGCCAGCGAGGTCGGTGCCGAGACGGCGGCGATCAGCCCGATGCCGGCGGCGGCCGTCTTGTGCACCATCTCGTAGGAGCAGCGGCTCGACACCAGCACGAAGCCGGTCGTCTGGTCGACGCCGAGGCCCGGCAGCGCGCCGATCAGCTTGTCGAGCGCATTGTGCCGGCCGACATCCTCGCGAAGCGCCAGAATGCCACCGTCGCGATCGGCGAAGGCGGCGGCGTGCACCGCACCGACCTCTCTGTTCAGCGTCTGCCGCGCCGGCATGTCCGCCATCGCCCGCCGCACCGCGGCGGGCTCGAGCACGAGGTCGGTGCCGACGCGCGCCACCGGCCGCAACGCTTCGGAGAACTGATCGACACCGCACAGCCCGCAGCCGGTGCGGCCGGCGAGCGCGCGCTTGCGGGCGCCGAGCGCCAGCGCCCAGTCGCGTCCGATCTTTGCGCGCACCTCGATGCCGCGCTCCACCGGCACCACGTCGATCGCCTCGATGTCGGCGAGCGCGCCGACCACGCCTTCGGTCAGCGAAAAACCGCGGGCGAAGTCTTCGAGATCGGCGGGGGTCGCCAGCATCACCGCGAAGGGTGTGTCGTTGTAGATCAGCGCGACCGGCACCTCTTCCGCCACCGTCTCGTGACGACGGTCGGCCGTCTCCTCCGTGATCAGCCAGCAGTCGTCGATCCGGCGGCTGCCGGACGAAGGGGCTTCGGGTGCGACGGTGGTCTTGGGCGCGGGCGACATCGGCGGGTCCGAGCGGGCATGAGGCGTTCGTCTACAAGATCGTGAGACGGGGACGACAAATCAATAGGTACATGTGCTGAAGAGCGTCGTGAAATCACGCGCTATAACAAGGAGATGTTCGATAATTGCAGGATATCGGCCGATCGGGAAAGCCGATCGCCGATGCCTCCGGCACGGGCGGCCGCGGCGTGCTACTGCGGCACACATCGTGTCGGGAGAGGGCACGACGGATGTGTCGTGTCACGCATGCGGAGGGTTTTTTCTCATGTGCTCGGTGTGTGGATGCGGAACGGCGACGCCGGAAGGCGCAGCGGGGCAAGGCGCCCATCATCATCATCACGATCATGATCATGATCACGACCACGACCACGATCATGATCACGTGCACGGCCATCATCATGATCACGAGCATGCCGGGCTCGGCGTGAACGCCGATGCGTCGATCGTCCGCATCGAGCGCGATATCCTCTCCAAGAACGACGCCTATGCAGTGGAGAACCGCAAACGGCTCGCCGCGGGGGGCGTGCTGGCGCTCAATCTCGTGTCGAGCCCCGGCTCCGGCAAGACGACGCTTTTGGTGCGATTGATCCAGGATCTCGCGGGCAGCCTTCCGGTCGCGGTGATCGAAGGTGATCAGCAGACGTCGAACGACGCCACCCGCATCCGTGCGACCGGCGTCTCCGCCGTGCAGATCAACACCGGCAAGGGGTGTCACCTCGACGCCCACATGGTCGGCCACGCACTGGAGGAATTGCCGCTGCCGCGCGGCGGCGTGCTGTTCATCGAGAATGTCGGCAATCTGGTGTGTCCGGCGGCGTTCGATCTCGGCGAGGCCCACAAGGTGGTGGTGCTGTCGGTGACCGAAGGCGAGGACAAGCCGCTCAAATATCCCGACATGTTCGCGGCCTCCGACCTGATGCTGATCAACAAGTCGGATCTGCTGCCGCACGTCGAGTTCGACGTCGCGGCTTGTGTTACAAACGCGTTGCGCGTGAATCCGCGGCTGAGGACGCTGGTCGTCTCGGCCCGCACCGGCGAGGGGCTTTCGGCGTTTCGCGCCTGGCTCGACGCGGCGATCGGCATGGCCGCGGCGACCGCCGCGGCGCGCTGATCCGGGTTCGGGTCGGGCTTGCGCGGCGGCTGGTCGTCGCGCTGCCCGGTCGTCAGGCGGCGCTCGGCACCGCCGGTCGGGCGGCCGGGACGAGGGCGGGTGCGGCCGGGCTCGTGGTGGCCGGGCCGACATCGCCGAACCGGCGCTGCCGCCGCGAGAACTCGCTCACCGCCGCGGCGAGGTCGTCGGCGGAAAAGTCCGGCCACATGCGGTCGACGAACAACAGCTCCGCATAGGCGCATTCCCACAACAGAAAGTCCGAGAGGCGCTGCTCGCCGCCGGTGCGGATCATCAGGTCGACGTCGCCGCCGCCGCTTGCGGCGTCGCTCGCAGCGTCGGTGGCGCCGAGCGCCCCGCCGAGCAGCGCGGCAAACGTCTCGCGGGTGAGCGTGCGGCCGGCGGCGGCGCGAGCGGCGGCGAGGATCGCGTCGCGCGCCGAATAGTCGAGCGCGATGCGCAGATGCAGCTGCGTGCCCGCCGCGGTCGCCTGCTCGGCAGCGGCGATCGACGCGGCGAGCCCGCCCGGCAAACGGTCGCGCCGGCCGATCACCGTCAGTCGCACGCCGGCCTCGGCGAGCTTTGCCGTCTCCGCCCTGAGATAGTGGCGCAAGAGCCGCATCAGCGCGCCGACCTCGGCCGAAGGCCGCCGCCAGTTGTCGGAGGAGAAGGCGAACAGCGTCAAGACCGCGATGCCGAGCTTCGGCGCGGCCTCGATGGTGCGGCGGACGGCGTCGGCGCCGGCGCGGTGGCCGGCCGGGCGCGGCAGCCCGCGGGCGGTCGCCCAGCGGCCGTTGCCGTCCATCACGATGGCGACGTGGCGCGGAGCGGCGCAGGGGAGGGCACTCTGCGGGGGAACGTCGGTCGGCATGACGAATCCTCGGAATTCGGCGGCGGTTGTGCGGGGTTGTCGGGAAAGGGTTGGTGAACAGGAATGAAGGGGCGCGCTCAGGCAGGCGCCGGGTCGTCGGCGAGCTTCGTGCGGGCGGCGATGCCGGAACCAGCGCCCGAGCCGGCTCCCGCGGTGGCGCTGGCGGCGTCGCGCACCACCTGCTCGAGCACGGCGAGATAATCGAGAAAGCGGCGGCGGCCGCTCGGCGTGATGCGGCACACGGTCTGCGGCCGGTTGCCCTCGTAGCCCTTGAGGATCTCCACCAGCCCCGCTTCCGACAGCACCTGCAGATGGCGGCTCAAATTGCCGTCGGTGAGGCCGCACAGCCGCTTGAGGTCGGCGAAGACCAAGCCCTTCGGGTGGGCGATCAGCGAGGTGAGGATGCCGAGCCGCGCCTTCTCGTGAATGACGCGGTCGAGGCCCTCATAGGCGAAGCGGCCGGGCTCGCCGTCGCCCTCGCGCTCAGGCGTCGTCATGCGCGCCTCCGAGAGCCCGGTGAAGAATCGCGGCGAACAGAAGCTGGCCGAGGCCGAACGGCACGCCCATCGTCCAGGGCGACAGGTCGCGCGCCTCGGCCGACACGCCGAGCACCACGAGACCGCACAGGATGTACCACCCGCCGGTGAGGGTGGTCGCCCGCGGCAGCGCCCGGTTGGACGACACGATGCCGAGCCCGAACAGCAGCTGCCACAGGCCGGGCAGCAGCCATAACGCGTCCGGAGCAGCATGCAGCAGCACCAGCGGCAAGACCGCGCCGACGATCGCCGCCGGGGCGAACTGGGCGAAGGCCGCGTGGATCATCTCGTCGGCGAGGCGCGAATGCAGGCGGCGCGAGCGGGTGACGGTTTCCGCCCCGGCGAGCGCCATGCCGAGCGCGGCCGCGCCGATCCAGATCGCGAGAAAGATCTCGGGCGCCGCCATCGGGTCGGGCAGCCAGGCGGCCTGCGCGACCGCCGCGGCGACCGCCAAAAACCCGGTCAGCGCGAGCGTGGTCGGCCCGTAGCCGCGGAAATCGCTGCCGCGGGCGATCTGCGTCTTGATCGCGTCGATGTCGGCCAGCGCCTTTTCGAGCTCGAGATCGGTCATGCGCCCCCGCGCGCCCTGTTCGGGCGACGATCGTCCTCACTGACTTTGCGGCGCAAAGTATACGCCGATGCAAACCGTCCGCAAGCGCTTGCCGGCGAGGTCGTGTGTCGAAAGGAAGGGTGATCCGATCCGGCGTCCGAGTAAAACGGCGCGAACGGCAGCAGCACGTCCCGCAGCCCCGGTCGAGGTGAGGGACGAAAGCCGAGATTTCCTGCGATTTCAGATGCGTTCGGTCGGGATGGTGGGCGATGAAGGGATCGAACCTTCGACCTCTCCCGTGTGAAGGGAACGCTCTCCCGCTGAGCTAATCGCCCGAACCGATGCGGCGAAGTAAAGCGCCGGCACGAACCTGTCAAGCGCGGTGCGGCCGGGTCCGTCGTGGATCGGCGGCCGGTGCCGCGCCGGCCGCACGAAACCGCGATTGCGGCGCGGTCGTCAGCGCGCGAGCGGCGTCGCCGGCACCACGCTGGACGGCGGCGGGGCGGCCGGCTCCTCCGAGGCGGCGGGCTCGCTCCCCGATTCGGGCGCGACGATCGTCGGCGTGCCGGACGGCATGCTCGGCGCCGGCGCCGGGGTGGAGCGGGCGGCCGACGGCGCGGTGCGGCGATGCACGGCCGGACGGCGCCGCGTCGGGGCGGCCTCCGGCACCGGCTGCAGCTCGACATAGACCGGGTTCGGCTCGAGGCGCGCGGCGCCGGCGAATTCCTGGTTCTGCTGAGAGGGATCCGGCCGGATCACCCTGACCGGCACGGTCTGCGGCTCGTGGCCGGCGAGCGAGAAGGCGACGGTGACGTCGGCCGTCAGCGGCACCTCGAGCGCGCAGGGCGTCTTGCAGCTCGCCCCGGTCGAGAGTTTCGCATCGGCGCCCGGCGGGTCGCTCTCGAGGTTGAGCGCGACGCTCGCGGGCTCGCCGCGAAAGCTCGGGAATTGCAGGCTCGGCAGCGATTCGCAGCCGGCGAGCCACAGGCCGCAGCCCGCGACGGTGAGAACGCGATGAACTACGCTGGTCATGACACGGCGCCCCTACGCCGAAAAACGGCGCTCACGCCGAACGCACGGCGTCCCCCGCGCCCCTCTCGCACCATACGGAGCCACCGGGTTCCGCGCAACTGGAGCGGGCGATCGTTCCGTCCGGCTGTGGCGCCGGCGCCGCAGAGCAGCGGCCCCGCCTTTCGGCGGATTAGCGATTCATCAATGATTGCGGACGGTTGCGAAGCGATGCGTAAACCGTTCATCAACCATGTCGGCGAATGGCTTTTCGCCCGACGGCCCGGATTTTCGCTCGTCCGCGAACCGAGCGGTCGCGGTCAAATCATTGAATAGAAGAATAATTCCTGGTGGACGTCAGCGGTCCGCCGAAAAGCTTGCGCCGATCAGCTCGTGCACCGCATCGAACAGCGCGTCGTAACTGCCGATCACCCGGTCGGGATCGAGCGCCGTCACCGGCACGTCGGTATAGCCGAAATCGACCGCCACCACCGGGATGCCGGCGGATTTCGCGGTGGCGATGTCGGTGCCGGAATCGCCGACCATCACCGCGCTCGCAGGCGACCCGCCGGCCGCCGCGATGGTGCGCAGGAGCACGCGGGGATCGGGCTTCATCACGCCGAACGTGTCCTGGCCGCAGATCACCGAGAAGCGCGGCGCCAGCGCCAGCTCGTTCAGGAGCTTCACCGAGAGATATTCGAGCTTGTTGGTGCACACCGCGAACCGGCAGCCGGCGGCGGCGAGCCGGTCGAGCGCGCTTTCGAGCCCCGGAAACGGCCGCGACAGCTGCGAGATGCGGGCGGCATAGGCCTCGACATAGTCGGCATAGAGCCGGTCGACGTCGGCGCCTTTGCTCGGCAGGCCGTGGGCCGACAGCCCGCGCTCGATCAAGAGGCGGGCGCCGCCGCCGATGAAGCGCCGCGCCTCCTCGAACGGCACCGGCGAAATCCCTTCGCGGGCGAACAGGGCGTTCAGGGTGTCGATCAGGTCGGGGGCGGTGTCGACCAGCGTGCCGTCGAGGTCGAACACGACGGTGGGGGCGGGGGTGGGCTGGTGCATGGCGGCGACCTCGTTCTCGGCCCCCGCGCTGGACCCGTCACCCGGACGGATCACGACGACGCGGGCGTCCTCCGGGTCGAACCGGGCGAGCACCGCGAGACTGGAGGCATCCGGTCGGGCCATAGCGGCGCCGGCGTGCGGATGCAAGCCCGGCACGTGCACGGGAGAGACGTGCAGGCGTGGGTGCAGGAGTGGCGCACGGGCGGCGGCGCACGAGCACCCTAGGCTCGCGCCCGGATCGAGGCTACATAGCGGTCGGGTTCATCATTGGCGGTCAATCGGTTTTTCATCATGGACGCTGACGGACTGAAGCGCGAGGCGGCGGCCCGCGCCCTGGAGTTCGTGACCACCGGCATGCGGCTGGGGCTCGGCACCGGCTCGACCGCGAAGCATTTCGTCGCGCTGCTCGGCGAGCGGGTGCGGGACGGCCTCGACGTGGTCGGCGTGCCGACCTCGGAGACCACCCGGCTCGACGCCGAGGCGGCCGGCATCCCGCTCGTCACGCTGGAGGAGGTCGACGCGCTCGACCTCACGGTCGACGGCGCCGACGAGATCGCGCCGGACCTCTCGGTCATCAAGGGCGGCGGCGGCGCGCTGCTGCGCGAAAAGATCGTCGCCGCGGCGTCGGCGCGGATGGTCGTGATCGCCGACGAATCGAAATGGGTGCCGACGCTCGGCCGCTTCCCGCTGCCCGTGGAGGTGGTGCCGTTCGGTCTCGGCGCCACCCGGCGGGCGATCGAGGCGGCGATCGCGGAGGCCGGCTGCGCCGGCCCGGTGGCGCTCCGCCAGACCCGAGAGGGTCATGCTTTCGTCACGGACGGCGGGCACCTGATTCTCGATCTCGCGCTCGGCCGGATCGCCGAGCCCGCCCGTCTCGCGGAAAAGCTCGCCGCCATCCCCGGCGTCGTCGAGCACGGCCTGTTCATCGGGCTGGTCCGCACCGCCATCATCGCCGGCTCGTCCGGCCTCCGCCTCGAAGAGGCGTGACGCCGCCGGTCGGCGTCACCCGGTTCCTCGGCCACACGGTCCTCGCTAGGGAGTTCTCACATGCCGGTCCCCTCGCTGCTTCGCGCTGCCGCCGTCGGGGCGCTCATGCTCGCCACCGCCGGGCTCGTCCAGGCGCAGGCGCAAGCGCAGCCCTCCGCCTCCGCCGTCGCCGCGGCCCGCGAGCTGATCACCATCAAGGGCGGTGACGCCGTGTTCGACCCGATCATCGGCGGCGTGATCGAGACGGTGAAGAATTTGTTCGTCCCGACCAACCCGAACCTCTCCAAGGAGCTGGACGAGGTCGCCGAGCACCTCAAGAAGCAGTACGCCGCCAAGCAGGACGAGCTGATGAACGAGGTGGCGCGGATCTATGCGGAGAAATTCTCCGAGGCCGAGCTGAAGGACCTCGTGAAGTTCTACAAGTCGCCGCTCGGCCACAAGATGGCGACCACCGAGCCGGAGGTGATCGACGCCAGCATGAAGCGCGCCCAGCTGTGGGCCGACGCCTTCTCGGGCGACGTGATGTCCCGCTTCCGCGAGGAGATGAAGAAGAAGGGCCACGACCTGTGAGCGGCGCCGCGGACCGCGACGTCGACCTGTTCGTCATCGGTGCCGGCTCCGGCGGCGTGCGCGCCGCCCGGGTCGCCAGCGGCCACGGCGCGCGCGTCGTGATCGCCGAGGAGTACCGGGTCGGCGGCACCTGCGTGATCCGCGGCTGCGTGCCGAAGAAGCTTTTGGTCTATGCCGCGCATTACGGCCACGACTTCGTCGACGCCGAGGGGTTCGGCTGGACGGTGCCGACCCCTTCCTTCGACTGGGCGACGCTGATCGCCAACAAGGACCGCGAGATCGCCCGGCTCGAGGCGGCCTATCTCTCGACGCTCGACAAGGCGGGCGTCGAGGTGGTGCGAAGCCGCGCGGTGCTGGAGGACGCCAACACCGTGCGCGTGGTCGCGACCGGCGAGCGCATCCGGGCGAAGCACATTCTGATCGCCACCGGCGCCACGCCGGACGCCGGGCCGAAAATCCCCGGCATCGAGCACGTGATCTCCTCCAACGAGGCGCTGCATCTCGCGGAGCTGCCGAACCGCATCGTGGTGCAGGGCGGCAGCTATATCGCGGTCGAGTTCGCCTGCATCTTTTCCGGGCTCGGCTCCAAGGTGACGCTGGTCTATCGCGGCGACAACATCCTTCGCGGGTTCGACGACGACGTGCGCCACCATCTGCGCATGCAGCTCGAGAAGCGCGGCATCCACGTGATCACCGGCAACACGGTGACGGCGGTGGAGGAGAGCGCCAAGCAGTATGTCGTGTGCCTCTCGGGCGGCATGAAGGTCGCCGCCGACCAGGTGATGTTCGCGATCGGCCGGCCGCCCAACGTGAAGGGCCTCGGGCTCGAGGCGGTGGGCGTGAAAATCGCCGACAATGGCGGCATCGCGGTGGACGAGTATTCGCAAACGTCGGTGCCGTCGATTTTTGCGGTCGGCGACGTCACCAACCGGGTGAACCTCACGCCGGTGGCGATCCGCGAGGGGCAGGCGTTTGCCGAGACGGTGTTCGGCGGCACGCCGACGACCGTCGACCACGAAAAGATCCCGACCGCGGTGTTCAGCGAGCCGGAGGTCGGCACGATCGGCCTGACCGAGGCCGACGCGGTGAAAAAACTCGGCGACGTCGACGTCTACCGGACGATGTTCCGGCCGATGAAGGCGACCCTGTCCGGCCGCGACACCACCATGCTGATCAAGCTGTTGGTGGACGCCGCGAGCGACCGCGTGGTCGGCGCGCACATCGTCGGCGAGGGGGCGGGCGAGATGATTCAGCTGATCGCCGTCGCCATGCGGATGGGCGCGAAAAAGGCCGACTTCGACGCCACCATGGCGGTCCACCCGACCTCCGCCGAGGAACTGGTGACGCTGCGCAACCCCACCACCCGCCACCGCCGCGACAAGGCGGCGGAGTAGGGACGCTTGCCGGAGGGGCCAGTCCTTGGGGGACCTGTCCCCAGGGGTTCGGGATCTCGATCACGGCACGCCGCCACCTCGCCCCGCTTGCGGGGAGAGGTCGGCGTCCGAGCGGATGCGAGGATGCCGGGTGAGGGGGGCGTTCGGCCACTCCACCCGCGCCCGCTCGCCACGATTGATGGTGGTCGAGACGCTGCCTATCTCGATATGGTCGAGGCGCGAGGGCGCAACCCAGGGGAAGCCGCTCATGAGCCTTCACATCGACAGCGAGGAAGTGGACCGGCTGGCCGAGGAGCTGTCTCGCCTCACGGGCGAGAGCCCGGCCGCCGCGGTCGCGACCGCGCTGCGCGAGCGCTTGGACCGCGTGCAGGCCGGCGAGCGACGGCCGGACGACCGCGGGCTTTCCGAGCGACTGCTCGCCATCGGCCGGGAAACCGCTCCGCTGTGGAAGGAGCCGTATCGGTCGATGGATCACGGCGATCTCCTTTACGACGACGACGGATTGCCCAAGTGATCCTCGACACCTCGGCTCTGATCGCGATCCTGAAGGGCGAGCCCGACGCGAAACGCTTCACGGACGCAATCGAGGCCGCTTCGATCAGACGACTGTCGGCCGCGACCTATCTGGAGGTGGCCATCGTCGCCGATCGCAACGGAAATCCGCTGATTGCGCTGCGGCTCGACGAGATGCTTCGGGAAGCCGCGGTGACGATCGAGCCGGTCACCCCGGAGCAGGCGCGGATCGCCCGGCAGGCGTATCGGGATTTCGGCAAGGGCAGCGGCCATCCGGCGCGGCTCAATTTCGGCGATTGCTTCGGCTATGCCCTCGCCCGCGCCACCGGCGAGCCGCTTTTGTTCAAGGGCGACGACTTTTCCCACACCGACCTGACGCCGGCCATTTCGGGTTCGGGTCGGGGTTCGGGCGAGCCGTAGGGCGGCCGCCCCGGTCCGCCCAGCGCATCCCCTGCACACCCCGGCCGCACGCCCGCCATCCCGCCGAATCGCCCGCAAAACCTCGGTGCTGGCCTCGCGGCGTCCCGGTCGTGTATAAGGCCCACGCGCGGCAGGAGGCCCCCAGGACACCATCTGGATCGACGGACCGCCGGGGACGACACCCGGCCCGCGCGGAAAGGACGAAAGCACATGCCCGAGCGTTGGACGCCCGACAGCTGGCGCGCGAAGCCGATTCAGCAGGTTCCGGACTATCCGGACCTCGATGCCCTCGGAGTCGTCGAGAAGCAGCTTTCGAGCTTTCCACCGCTGGTTTTTGCAGGCGAGGCACGCAGCCTGAAGCGGCATCTCGCCCGCGTGGCCGCCGGCGAGTGCTTCCTGCTGCAAGGTGGCGACTGTGCCGAGAGCTTCGCCGAGCACGGACCCGACAACATCCGCGACTTCTTCCGCGTCTTCCTGCAGATGGCGGTGGTGCTGACCTATGCCGCCGCCTCGCCGGTGGTGAAGGTCGGCCGCATCGCCGGGCAGTTCGCCAAGCCGCGCTCCTCGCCGATGGAGACCCGCAGCGGCGTCTCGCTGCCGAGCTATCGCGGCGACATCGTCAACGACAACGAGTTCACCTCGGCCGGCCGTATCCCCGATCCGCGCCGCCAGCTCGAGGCGTACCGCCAGTCGGCGGCGACGCTGAACCTGTTGCGCGCCTTCGCGCAGGGCGGCTACGCCAATCTCGCCAGCGTGCATCAGTGGATGCTCGGCTTCCTGAAGGATTCGCCGCAGTCGCGCCGCTACATGGAGCTGGCCGACCGGATCTTCGAGGCGCTCGGCTTCATGCAGGCGTGCGGGCTTGACCTCGAGCGCCATCCCGAGCTGCGCACCACCGAGCTCTACACCAGCCACGAGGCCTTGCTGCTCGGCTACGAGCAGGCGCTGACCCGCGTCGATTCGACCACCGGCGACTGGTACTGCACCTCCGGCCACATGCTGTGGATCGGCGACCGCACCCGCCAGCTCGACCACGCCCATGTCGAGTTTCTGCGCGGCATCAAGAACCCGATCGGGCTCAAATGCGGACCGTCGCTGAAGCCCGACGACCTGATGCGGCTGATCGAGATTCTCGATCCCGACGACGAGCCGGGCCGCCTCACGCTGATCGCCCGCATGGGCGCCGACAAGGTGATGGATTGTCTGCCGCCGCTGGTGCGGGCGGTGAAGCGCGAGAAGCGCCGGGTGATCTGGTCGTGCGACCCGATGCACGGCAACACCATCTCGACCGCCAGCGGCTTCAAGACCCGGCCGTTCGACCGCATCCTCGACGAGGTGAAGGGCTTTTTTGCCGTCCATGCGGCGGAGGGCACGATCGCCGGCGGCGTGCATCTCGAGATGACCGGGCAGAACGTCACCGAATGCACCGGCGGCGCCCGCGCGATTACCGACCAGGACCTCGACAGCCGCTATCACACCTTCTGCGATCCGCGGCTCAATGCCGAGCAGTCGATCGACCTCGCCTTCTTGCTGGCCGAGCAGCTCAAGCAGCTGCGCACCGCCAAGGCGCAGCCGCTGCCGGCGGTCGCCGGGCTCTGACGTCCGGCTTTTTCTCGAAGGAGGCGGTCCGGTGCGTGCCGGGCCGCCTTTTTGTTTTCGCCGCCCGTGCGAAGCCGGAAAACACCGTTCGTTAACCTCGCGCGGCGTCGGCAGCGGGCTTTTTGCCGGGCGGCAAAAACGGAAAACGCATCGATAACGACTCCCCTCGCATTGTCCGGATCGAGCGGGCGAGGGAGAGACGCGTGAAGAGCAACGGACGCCTCCTCGGCACCACCGTGGTGGTTCTGCTGGCTTCGGGGTGCGTCGCGCAGGCGGCCGAATGGCCGCGGCTGCCCTCCGAGCCGACCCGCGAGGCGACCGTGTGGGATCCCGGTCCGCGCTGGCCGACCCTTCCCGACGCGGCCACGGCATCGCCGGCCCGGACGGTCGTGAGTCGGTCGGCCAAGCCGACGAAGCCTGCGAGATCCAAGCCTTTACCCGTCGTCCAAAAGCCGGCCACGATCCCCGCGCGGGCCACCACTTCGAAAGCCATTGCCGAAGAGCGAACCGAGGTCGCGGCGCTGCCGCCGCCGATCGGCGATTTCGGGCCGCAATGGCCGCGCCTGGACTCTTCGCCCGCCGTCACCGGTGCGCTGGGCGAGCAACGTCCGGCGCTCCAAAAACCCGCCACCACGGCGGTCGCGTCGCCCACGGCCGCGCAAGCCGCCGCTCAGGCCTCGGCGTGGCCGCCCGCCTCGGCGATTCGCTTCCCAAAGATTCCGATGGGCGAGACCACCGGCACCGTCGCCGCGCGCTGGCCGGCGCTGCCGATGGTTCCGGCGCTGCCGCCGCTCGGGCCGTTCGCGGTCGAGGTCGGCGGGCGCTACTGGTACTCGCGCGGCAGCACCGCGTTCGGCTTCGCCAATGGCGATCCGTTCTCCGGCAACCCCACCTCGACGCTCGACTGGAACGACACCACCGGCCATTCCGGCGAGGTTTTTGCGCGCATCGACCACCGGCCGAGCGGGGTGTTCGTGAAGGGCTTTCTCGGTGGCGGCGCGCTCGACGGCGGCACCATCGTCGACCGCGATTTTTACGCCGGGCAGGTCAAATTCTCGGACACCTCGAGCCGCATCGGCGGTGACGATTTCTGGTACGGCATGATCGATGTCGGCTGGGCCTACCGGGTGCCGTCGCTCGGCTTCCGGGTCGGCGGCTTCGTCGGCTATCACTACTGGCGGGAGAAGATGACGGCCTACGGGCTGCGCTGCAACGCCGACGACGTCGGCGGCTGGTTCTGCCCGACCGGATCCGTGCCATATCCCGATTCGACCGCCGTCGGCGCCTACGAGCCGACCTGGCACGCGATGCGCCTCGGCCTCGATGCGCAGTGGCGGTTCATGCCGCGCTGGACGGTGTCGGGGGAGGTGGCCTATGTGCCGATCGCCCACCTCGAGAACGCGGACAGCCACCTGATGCGCGCCGATCTCGGGCCGTCACCCAACATCGTGTCCAAATCCTCGCGCGGCTACGGCGTCGAGGCGGAGGTGTTGGTGAGCTATGCGGTGACGCCGAACCTCGAGCTGGGGGCGGGCGGCCGCGTCTGGGCGCTGAACACCGACGAAGGCGACGTGAAGTTCGGCCCGCTGTTCGCGACGCCGCTCGAGCTGACGAAATTCGAGCAGGTGCGCTACGGCCTGCTGGTGCAGGCGAAAGGCCGGTTCTGACCGGCCCCTCCTTCTCGTGATCCACGCGTCGCCGAATCGATCGTCCGGCGCGTGGTCCTCGCTCGTCGTGGCCGGATTTTTCACCGGCCGTCCGGAGCGGGCTGCCGCAAAGCCGGCGCTCCGAACGCCCGGCCACACGGGCCGGGCACGACGACGAAGGTCTTTTCTCCGCGATCAGATCGCGTCCTTGAGCTCCTTGGCGGCGCGGAAGGCGACCTTCTTCGACGCCTTGATCTTGATCGGCTCGCCGGTGGCCGGATTGCGGCCCATGCGGGCGGCCCGCTTCTTGACCTGGAGGATGCCGAGACCACCGATACGCAGGCGGTCGCCCTTCTTCAGGTGCTTCACCATGAGCCCGACGACCTCGCTGAGGATCGCCTCCGACTCCTTCTTGGCGAGCTCGTGATTGGTCGCGATGGTCGCGGCGATGTGCTTGAGCGTGACGGTCGCGGTCGGCGTCGCTGCCTTGGCCATCTCGAATTCCTCCTCTGTGGACGGATGGACGCTGAAACTGCCCGTCACATAGACGATTCTCGGTTCTTGGCTAGCGGCAAAACGCGGAAACGCCCATGTTTTGTGGGTTTCCAGCCTCTCGGGTGTCGTTTCGGCCCGTCGCGCAGGGCTTTTTCGGACCTCGTCGAGCACGCTTGACTTCCCCGGTCGGACCCCCTATTCGAACGGCTCCGAAGTTCGGGGGCGTAGCTCAGTTGGTTAGAGCGCCGGCCTGTCACGCCGGAGGTCGCGGGTTCGAGCCCCGTCGCTCCCGCCAGTCTTTTCAGAGACTTGGCATTCCCTTCCGGACTTCGTTCCAACTTCCCGGTCCGTCGCGTTCCAACTTTTCTTCATCGTTCGTTCTCCCGAAGCTTGCGGCGGCCGGCTCGGCGCGCGTCCGTGACACTGCGCAGCGTTGCGACGTTCACCGGCACGTAGGTGGCGAACAGCGCGTTCGAAGCTGACAGGGTGTTGCCCATGGCGTGTGCCACGGCCTCGGCCTTGGCGCCGCCGGCGATGGCTTCCACGGCGCCGGAGCGCCGGAAGTCGTGGCCGATGGTTCGGCGCTCGCCCCGGCCGAATTCGGCGGCTCGCACGTCCCGGAAGTCGTCGCCGAGCGTGTCCTTGGAGTAGGGCGCGCCGGAGCGGTTTCGGAAAATGTACGCATCACCGTGCAGGTCGACCCCGAGTCGTTCCAGGTATGCCGTCAGCACGGCCAGGGCGCGCCCACTGAGGACGCCGCCGACCGGTTTGCCTGTCTTGCCGCGCTCGGTGAAGAACGCCTCCCCAGCGGCCCCGCGGGCGAGCTGTGAGGCTCTCAAAGCCCGCACGTCGCCCGGGCTCATCTGCGTGTCCCACGCCACGGCGACGACGGCCGCGAGCCCGCGATAACCGAGTCGCGATGCCCGTTTCGCGACGCGCGAGACCTCGCCTTCGGACCAAGTCAACGAGCGGCCCGCCGCCGAGCGATTGCGAACGCCGAGCGAGGGGTCCGCATCCCGGACGCAGTAGCCGAGGGCCGCCGAAACCTTCCACAGCGCTCGCCAGATTTTCAGGCAGCGGTGCGCCTCGCGAAGCGAGACGGTGTCCTCGATCGCCCGGCGCCAAGCCGAGACGTGCTCGAGCGAGACGGTCCGCGGGTCGCAATCGCCGAACACTGGCTTGATCCGCCGCCAGCCTCGCCACCAGTCCTCGCGGGTCCGGGGCGCCTTCGACCGCCACTCGTCGGTCCGGCGATAGCGGCGGAATGCCTCGCCGAGCGACCGCGGCGGGTAGACGGTCAGCTCTTCCACGCGATCGGGCGACAGGTTGTCCGCCGACACCATGGCGGGCGAGGGCGCCTCGCCGCGGCGGGTGGTATCCCATCGGGCATTCCACTGCTCGGCAGTCGTCCATGCGTCCGGACCGTCCGGTCCGCAGGGGACCGCGTAAAAGCCGAGCCGCTTCATCTTGGCGGTCGGCTCCCAAAAGCCCTTTCCGCGCTTGATGCGGTAGTGCCGGATTTTCACCTTCGTCATGGTGCACCGCCTCGGCGCAGCCCGGCAATGCGCTCGTGCGCGACCGCGCCGGCGTCACGCGCCTGGACAGCCGCCCCGCCGCCGAAGAGGTGAGGGTGTCGCGCGTCGCACCAGCGGTCGACGGCTGAGAGGTCGACATTGCCCGTGTCGGGATCGGGTCGGGGAAAACCGCGGGCGATCAAGGACGGCAGCATCGCGGCGAACCGCTCCGCCGTGACGCCGAGGCGCCGGGCGGTGACCTCCGGCGGCACATCGCGGGGTTCGACGCGGAAGCGCATGGACCGCCTCTCATCTCGCTTTCGCACGGTGACACGTCGAGCGCTTCGCTCCGCTCTTACCGGCGGTCGCTCGTTTCTTCGGACGGAGAAGCTTGGAGAGGCGCGCAGTGACGTGACCGGTCACCTCGGCGCCAGTCGTCATGTGCGACGTGATGCCCGGCGCCGCCCGCACGCCCTCTGCAGCTCGTGTGTGTCTCTCCATCTGCTCGGCTCTCCATCGACCGACAGCGCCGCCTGGATTTGCGCGCCGCCTGCCCGTCAAAGCAGCCGTGGCGCGGTCGGATCGTCGATCGTGGTCGGCTCGATCTGCAGCCGGCCTTGTGCGGGATAGAGCGTCAGCTTGCCGCCGGCGATCTCGATCCGCTCGACCGCGACACCTGATTTGGCCGTTGCCCGCAACGCACGGGATAGGTCGCCCTCCCGGAAGGTGGAGGGCCCACGCGGAACACGATTCGTCTGGTTCATCGGTCCTGCTCCTCTGCCTCAAAGAGATCGATATTCAGCTCCGCTGCACGCCGTTGTACGGTCCGGAACGCCTGCGTGATGTTGGCAACGAACAGGCGACCGAAGTTGCCTTCCGGCCAGTCGAGGACCAATGCCTGTTCGGCAATATCCCGTGCGATCGCGGTGAGGGTGTCGAACACCACGACCGGCGCGGCGAGGTCTTCGCGTGCCGCTACGCCGATCCACACATCGCTCGCGAGATCGCTGGTCGGGAGCAAGGCCGACAGCCCTGCCGCGGTGGCGCGCACTTCGCCGGGAGCCTCTCCCGTCACGTATCTGAGTGGGCCGCGGTTGATGCACGCCTCGTTGTCCCGCAGCACCTTGGCGGCCAAGTCGACCGGCATCCCGCCGGCGACGAGTTCCGAGAAAACGACGAGGAGCACGGCCCTTGCCGGTGAGTAGCCGATCCGCGCCCATCTCGCGCTAGAAGGGGGCAGAGGAAACGGCAAAGCTCGCTTCTGTTGCAGCCCTGTGAGGCGCCCCAGCGAAAACCCCGCCAAACTCAAAAACGCGTCCCGTTTCACAGGCGCACCGGATCGAATGAAAATGTGAGTTAGCGACTCACTAATTATCAAGTTCCCTGTTTCGCGTCAAATGTGGCAGTACCGCCGCCCTGTCAGGCCTGACGAGCGAGAGGTGGCAGGCCCAGCAATTCAGACCGCCGGCGCGGGCCCGCACCGGCTGCAGCGCGCTTCGGGCGCGGCCCCGTGTTGGTCCGGAGATCCTGCGGTCGGCCCGGAAGCGCGGCGCGCGACGCGACGAGGATCGCGATCAGCGTTCAACCTGGTCGAGGTCCTCGGCTGTCTCAGGCGCACCAGAAGTGCGACGCGCCGGAGCGATCTCGTCCAGCTCGAGCCACAGTCCTTTCGCCACGGCGATGCTCTGCCGGAGATCGTCCGCCACCCGGACAAACGCTCGGCGATCGTTCTCGTCGCGGAGGTCGCTGGCCATCATCGCCACGACACGTGCGTAGTCGTCGATTGCGTGAAGCCGCTCTTCCAGCTTGAATGCGATGCGGGACGCACTGCACTCCCCGTCGGCGACCGCCGCGGCGGCGTTCTCCGCCGGCGCTGCGGCCCGGCGAGATTGGCGGCCGGGTTCCCCCAAATTCATCTTTGCCACCTGGTCGACGAGCATTCGGAACACCTTCGGATGCCAATCCAATGGCTCGACCGGCCCTTCGAGTCCGGCGAGAAGCTGCAGCTCGAACGCCGTTGCGCGAAGCCAAACCAGGAGGCCCGGAACGCCTTTCGGCGGGGTTGCCAAAATCGCCCTGGTGATGTCGCTGACTTGCTCCATCGCGTCATCGTACACATCGTCGGCGGCAGTCGCCGCAATCGCAGCCCGCCGCATCAGCTCGTCGCCGAGGGCGAGCAGCACGGATTCGGGCGCCTCGTCGACAGTCGTTGCCCTGCCCGTGTCGTGCATCGACCCGTCAAGCATTGCCTGCATCGTCTACCCCTTGCGGTCGTGAATGAGCCATACCGAGCCGATCAGATCTCGGCGGCCCTCGGTGCCTTCGGCGTCTTCGTTGTTCTGGTCATCGTTCTGCGTTCCTTCCGCGCGTGGTGATCCGGCGAAAGCCGCAATGCGGCGACGCGAAGGCGTTGGCCCGGCCGATCGCAAAGCCGACCAGCGCGGAAAGGATCGCGGCGAGCACCGCGATCGGGACGAGCGGCTCGATCATGTTGGCCACCAGCGCCAGCGGTCGCCGGACCTGCGGTGCGTCCCGACGACCTTGCCGCTGACGTCCTTCACCTCGCACCAATCGGCCGTTTTTCTGTACGCTTCGGCCCGTGCGCGCGCGTCACGGATCGACCCGAACTCGGCTTTCGGGCCGCGCGAGCAGGAGGCGCCACCGATCTCGGCGGAGTACTGCGCGCGCCGTCGCGACGAGTCGCTGCTCATCGCCCCACCTGCATCGCCTCGGCCGCAGCGGCGATGCGGGAGAGCAGAGCTTCTGTCCACTCCGGCTCGAAGCCGCTCTCGGCTTCGGCTGCGATCGCCAATCGGGCGAGCGCAGCAAGCCCGGCCGGTGTCTTCGGCGCCGTGTCGAGCACGGCCCACGCCTCGGTGGCGTCGCGCTCGGCCAGCGCTGCGGCGATCGCTTCGTCGGACATGCCGGCGAGGTGCTGCCGGACGTCGCCGCGCTCGCGCCGCCATTCGCGGTGACGCGAGACGGCCACATGGATTGGATCGACGGAGGGCGCCTCCGGCTCGCCCGGGCCGGCGACCGCCGGAGGCTCGTCGGCCGGCAGCATCCGGGCCAGCCACTCGTGCAGCCGGGCGACGCGCTGCTCGACCTCGTCGTGCTTCGCCATATCGTCGCCGGCAGCAACCGCCTCGGCCGGAGCGTCGGCAAGACGCCGCTCACAGTAGCACCGCGGCGATCGGCCGGGACGAGCGCGAGCCACTCGCAGGCCACGCGACGGAGGGCTGGAGCCCAGCCGGCCGCCGACGAGCTGGCGAACCACCAGATGACCCCGTTCGGCAGCACGAGGCCGAGGTCGGCGGAGCTCAGCTCCCGGCCGCGGCGGCGCGAGGTCGAGTAGGTTGCGCTGAGCACCACGGTCGCGATCGGCAGGTCGACCGTGCCTCCGACCGCCAGCCATTCACCCTTGTAGTCCCGTCCATCCGCGGCGTTCGCAGCGACCTCGTTGAGGGCCTTGGCCCAATCCTTGTCACGTGTGTCACCGGGGATTTTCACGTCCACGCGATTGGAGAAGTCGAGGGGGCCGGCATCGGCTGCGCCGCCGAGATTCAGAGTCGCGGCGTTCATCACTCGCCCTCCTCGCTCGGCGCCGCGTCGCCGAACCGGGCTGCGGTCTGCCGCGGCCGCCGGCGTGCCGGAGTGGGCGGCCAGCCGGATCGCCCAGAACGAGCCGGGCGGAAGCATGGGCGGCTGCCAGTCGGGCGGGAGGAGGACGTCTGGACAAGCGGCTTCGTTCGGGCGAGAAGCCCGTCAGCCGTCGGCATGGGTTAGCTCCGTGTTAATGGCGAGGGCCGCGGCGGTGTTCGCAGCACCGTTGCGGCCCGACAAATTTTCCCGTACAGGTTATTCATGGTGCGGTCAATATCCGGTACAGAAAAAAGAGGGCGCGGCCGCCCGAAGACGGACCCGACGTCTATTCACCTGTCGGTGCAGCCGGACATGCTTGCCGCCCTCGACGCCTGGATCGCCGAGCATGCCGAGCCGCGGCCATCGCGGCCCGAGGCGATCCGCCGCCTTCTGGAAAAAGCTCTCGCCAAGCCGCCACGGCCCGCCAAGCGGTAACCCTCGCGCCCTCTGTCGCAGCCACGCGAATTTGCGTCCGTCTCGGCGCTGCGCCGGCCCGCGGTGCGCAGCCGAGGCCGATCGCTCGCACACCCAACGTCCGATTCCGGACGGCGCATCGATGGATGAGGGAGCCCCACGGGCCGGCCACGCCGGGGCGAGCCGTGTCGTCTCGACCAAGCTCGTGCGATGCCCCCGCGACCGATCAAGAGTAACGAGCCCCGACCGACCGTGACACTCCGGGGAATTTCCCCGGAGTGTCACGCGTGATCAGCCCTGGCACTTGGTCGAGCCGCCGACGAGCACCGCGGCGAGGCGCCGGCCCGCCTACAAGCAATACCTATACCAATTTTCGAAGTTGCGCCTATGATCGCATCCTCTGCAGGTTGTCGGAACGCACAGAGGGAGACGCCGATGGCGGACGTCAAGGGCGATCAATTCTATAATCGCGTCGGCAGGGATCGAATCGAGTGCCGACAGATTGACGAACTAATCGGACTTGCAAGGGGCATCGCAGCCGACGGATTGATCAATCAAGCCGAGGTCCAGTTCCTACAAAAGTGGCTAGCAGCAAATGTAGAGATTAGCGATCAGCCCCTCATTCAAACGCTATACAGGCGCGTGAATGAAGTCCTTTCTGATGGTATTCTCGACGAAAATGAGAAGTCAGAGCTATTCGATTGCCTCGCCACTTTTGCCGATATCGGCCTCGAGCTAGGGGAGGTTCTCAAGCCGTCATCGCTCCCCCTCTGCAATCCGGCGCCAGACCTGACCTTTCCTGGTCGTCGCTATTGTTTCACCGGTACTTTCACCTTGGGGCAACGTCGAGCCTGCGAGCAAGCGGTCATTGACCGCGGAGCGCAGACCGGCAGTCAAACGCAAAAAACCAACGTGCTGGTGATTGGGTCGTATGTCACCGAGTCATGGAAACATGCCTGCTTTGGGAACAAGATTCTGCAGGCCTGCGAATGGCGCGATCGTGGTTTACCTATCTGCATTGTCTCAGAAGCGCATTGGCGCGGTTTCCTTTAACCGTCCGGTCGGCACCACCGGCGAGCATCGCAACGTCTCGGCGAGTCGCCCGGCGAGCGCCACCAGCTCGACGCGGCCGGCGAGCACCAGGCGGTAGCCCGAGCGGCCGGCGGCAGTCTCGCGGCGCGCCACCAGCGCCGGCCCGGAGGCCGCGGGCTCGACCGCCGGCCGACCGCCGGCACCATGGACGCGAATGCCTCGGCGAGCCGTCCGGCGAGCGCAACCAGCTCGGCGAGGCCCGCGAGCACGAGGAAGAGCCGGCCCGGCCACGGCCTCGGCACGCCGGCGGAGATTAGGTGCTCTCCTCGCTTCGGCACCACGGCGAGGCGCCCGCGCGATCGGCTGGCCGACGCCACTGCGAGACGGTGCAGCCACCAGCGAGACCGGCAGGCACGCTCCAGCGCATCGGCCGCACGGCCGAGGCCGGCACCAGGCGCGAGCACCGCAAGCGGCAATAGACCGAAAACGTGTGCCGAGGCGGAACCGGGTTCATAGATTCGTCCTTGCCCGATGGCCAGCCCGATTTCGCGCCTTGCCGCACGAACCGGCTCGGCAGCGACGACGCAACCTCTCGTGAAGCGCTCGCTGGTACGGTACTATGCAAGCCGGAGCAGCCGAGATGACCGCCGCCGAGTACACATTCCGAATAGAGGATTTCCGACCCGACACGCTCCCGATGGGGCGCCTTGCCGAGTACCTTGGCGATTTTGCCAAGTTGCTTGGATCTCCCGACTACGTCCATTTCGCGCGGATCGAGGAAGGGAGCACCCGCTTGGTTGCTGCTGTGGCTCAACAAGCCCGGCCGCAGGTCTCGCCGCGCGTGCGGGCGGCGGCTCTGGGGAACGGCCCACCCGACGCGGTGTCCGCATGGCGCCGATTGAACAAACGCCTCACCGAAGACGCCACCTGCGCATCGCTTGCGATGCCGGGCGGTGAGGTAATCCCATTTCCGGGATCGCCGCGGCCTGATCAGCCTATCGGGCCATTACGTCAGCCAACCTCAATTCAGGGGCGGCTTGTTCGGATCGAAGGCTATGGCGAGAGCGTATCCGTCGGAATCGAGGATGGGAGCGGCATCGCGCGGCGAATTGTCATCGATGCCGAACTGGCCAAGCGATTGGCCTCGCACTTCCACCGCTTCGTCCGTCTGTCCGGAACCGGTCGGTGGCGGCGCACTGCGGACGGACGATGGAGCCTCGAGCAACTGGACGCCGAGGCGTTCCACCCGCTGGACGACGAACCGATCGGGGACGTCGTCCGGCGAGCCGGCAAGATGATCCCAGAGGGCGGAGCGGAACGGGCGATCTCACTCATCAGGGATCTCCGTCGCACATGATCGTCGTCGACGCGAATTTTCTCGTCGTGATGCTCGACCCCATCGCGATGCCGCACATCGTCAAGGGACGGGAGCGTATCGAGCTTTTCGTCGCTGATCTGTCCCGAAACCGCGAAGAGGTGATGATTCCGGCTCCGGTGATCGCGGAAATCGTCGCAGGGCGGGTGGACCAAGTCGACGAAATTATAGAATCGCTTCGGCGCAACAGAGCATTCAATGTCCAGCCATTCGACGAAGTGGTAGCGATCGAGGCCGGTTTACTGATCCGTGCCGCTGTCGCCCGCACGCCACCGGGACAACGCGCGCCCGGCTGGAAGGTCGCCATGAAGTTCGACGCGATGGTCGCGGCGACCGCCAAGGTATGGAATGCTAGGGCCGTGTGCACCGACGACGGCGGCATTGCTAAGTACCTCGCTGGCACAGAGATCGAAGTCATCAAGATTGCTGACCTTCCACTGCCGCCAGAAGACGCACAAGGGTGCCTTGCGCTCGACCCGCCGCCGGCAGATGTGTCGGCGACTAAATCGCTTCACCGTAACGCCGACCTGTCCGATCTGCCCCCCGGAGAGGACGGAGAGTCCCTCCGCGATCCGCTGGACCTGTAACGACAGCGACAGCGCGTCTGCGAGGCGCCGGCCAGCGGCGAGCTATAGGACGGCGGCTTGGTCGACCCGCCGCACGGCGAACACCACCAGCACCAGCTCGGAAGCCGAGGGCTCGACCGTCCGGTCAACGCCGGCACCAGGACGCGAGCGCCTCGGCGAGGCGCACGGCGCGGCCATCAGCTCGGCGAGGCCGGCCAGCACCAGGCGGCAGCCCGAGCGGCCGGCGCGACGCCGCGGCCAGCGGTCAGCACAGCCGTCTGGTCGAGCGACCGACGATCAGCGCGAGCACCGCGGCGCCGCGCCCGAACAGAAACGGCCGGCACCGTGAGGCGCCGACCGTTGCCGTTCCGCTGGCTCATCCGCAATCGGAGGACTGGTCGCGTCGTGATCAGCTCGTTGGCGACACCGCCGTCCGTGCGATGCGTACAACATCCGTGATCACGTTCATCATCCTGATCCGCGCAGCCTCGCCGGACAGGCGCCGCGCATCCTGGGTCGCCTGCCCGATTGTTGCGGCGCGCGTGTCGAGGCGGCCCGCGTGGTGATCATGTCACGATCGACCGCTGCGGCGCGCGCGTGCCACATCGAGGGCGAGTGCCGTCGTCGCCAGAAGATCGAGCAGCTAAGCGCGGCTCGCATCAGTCGCGATCCCGGCGACGCGGTCGCGCCACTCGCGGCCGGCGAGATCGGCGGAGCTACCTGTCGGTTCAACATCGCAAACCCGGTGATCTGTCATCGCGCCTCACAGCTCATGATCTGATCGAGGTGCGCCCGGGGCGGCATGTCCGAACGCCCCGGGCGCGGAAAGGTCGCGGCTGGTTTCATGAAGCACGCGACCTCCACACGACGTGCGCCCGGGGCGAGCGGACAAAGACTCTCGCTCCGGGCGCGGTGCGCGGTCACGTCGCTCGCCGTGACGGCGCAGCGGGCGGCCGGTTCGCGGCGGGCCGGGCCGCCAGATCGGCGTCAGGTCTGCGACGCGGGAAGCCGAATGCGCTCGGTCGCGAGCCCCTCCATGTAGCTGGAATACCGGTCCGCGTCGGCGAACTCGCGCTGCAGCGCGGCCGAGGCGTGCCAGCGCTCGCGCCAGACCGCCGGCCGCTGCGACGGGGGCATGTCGAGCGACTTCACGGCGGCGAGGGCGTCGCGGTTCGTGACGGTCGGAAGGGCGAGCGGGCGAGACATGTCGGAACCTCCGGTGTTCTGGACGGTGGACGCAGGTGGCGCCGCGGCGGTCCGCCGGGCCGGGGCCGCCGGCCTCGCGACGGTGGACGGAGCCGCAGTACGAGCCGCCGGAGCCGCCGGCTTCGCGGGAGCGACCGCCGCAGTGCGAGCCGCCGGAGTCGGCTTGCGGGCGGGGCCAGCCGGCGTAGTGCGCGTGGCGGCCGGCATCGCCTTCGCGGGGACGGGACGGCGGGCAGGCGACGATGCCGCCGCCGGCAGTGGCTTCGCCGGCGGCACATCAACCGGCCGGACGCCGAGCGCGCGTGGCACCTGATCCGGCGCCAGCCCGGCGAGATAGACGTTGACGAGCATACTCACGACGAGGCCCCCGTACGCGGCAGCTTGATGGATTCGAGCAGCGCGAGCTTGGACCCGCTGCCGATGTACTCGCGCGGGTAATAGCCGGGTAATTTCGCGTTCGCGAGGCCGGCAACCTGGTGCCCGAACTGAGCCGCGGCGCCCTCGCCGTCGCGCGCACCGATCAGGTCCTGCAAGCTCGGCTCGATCAGGTCGTGCCGATCCGCATCGCCGAGCACCCGGCTGGTGTCGTGCCACGCGCGATCGAGATCACGATAGGAGACGAGTGCTGCCGCAAGCGCCGCAGCGGCCTCGTGGATGTCGAGCAGCACCCGCCGCAGCTCGGCCCGGCGACCGCGGTTCTCGGCCGCGAGACGCTCCAAGCCGGCCATTCGCTCGCGTGCCTCGGCCTCGGCAATGCGGGCGGTGTATTCCTCGACCGCCGCGCACGCGCGCTCCACGTCGCGATTCGCGATCGTGATCTTCGCTTCGACCCCCGCGACCTGGTCGTCGGTGCCGTCGAGCAGAAGCCGGCGGCGCTCGGCCTCCAGCTCGGCCACCGTCGCTTCGAGGTCGCGAACGCTGATCTTCGTGACAGCGTTGCGCAGCTCGGCCGCGGTCAGGTTCGATTTTTTCAACAGCCCGAGGAATGACATCCGATCTCGCTCCGGTTCGACCTGATCACGATGCGGATCGCACCTCGAGTCGGCAAGGCGCCAAACCGGGCAGAAGTGGGCAGAACCGGGGATCATCCAAAGCCGGGCGGGCACATCAGTCCGGGGAAATTCCCCGAAGCGACGATCGTGATCACTCGTCCGCGATCCCTCGGTAGATGCGACCATCGCGGAAGGCGGCATATCGTAGCATGTCGACCTTCCACCGACCGCCGACCTTGTGGCCGATCTCATGCTGATCGCACCAGCGTTTCAAGGTGTCCACGCTGTGCCCGGTCCGGCGCGCTGCATCCTTGATCGGAACGAGGTGCGACCGGGAGGTTTCCGGCACGTCGAGACGCGCGCGAAGCTCGACCACCTCGGCCGCCAACGCATCGTAACCGGATTGGAGCGCCGCCAGTCTGGCCGACAGCTCGGCGATGGTCGGCGCCTTGATGCTTTGTTCGTTTGCCACGTCCGCGCTCCTCAGTCGTACCGATCGCCGATCCCGCGTGAGAGCACACGGCGGCCGCGCACTGGCGTCGGCGCGAGCGGCACGAGCGGCTTCGACGGGCGGGTCGGCGCAGCCGGAGCCGGTGCCGAGAACAGGTCCTCGGCCGGCGGCTCGCTGCCCCACGCATCGGCCGCGCGCTCGGCCCATTGTGCCGGCGTCCACCCGTCCACCTTCATCAACCAAGCGAGCGCCCGCGAGCCGACCGCGATGTCGAGCGCCTCGTTCGCCCGGCCCGGCATCTTCCGCCATTCACGCTGATCGCCCGGCCGCTCGAGCAGCGCGCGCCGCGCCTTGCCCTTGGCCTGTGCTTTCGGGTCGTACAAAATCTCGGCCGTGAGCTGCTTCGCGTAGTCCTCGCCGATCCAGCCCGGGAGATGCAGCGTGCCGCGGCCGAACCGGCCGTCCGCGTCCGGCCCGGCCGCGAGCTGACGAAGCCCCTGGTACACGGTCGACTTCAAGGCGAAGGTGCCGATGAAGTGCAGCCGGACCGCGCGGGCGCGAAGCTTCGTGCCGAGGTGATTGTTGAGCGGTACGTTCTTGACGTTGCACGGCAGCGCGTCCCGGGCGCGGACGCCGGCCGCGCCGCGGCAGACCCGCAGATTGTGCCGGCCGAGCGCGCGCTGGTAGATCAGCGGCGAGACGTAACCGGTATCGATGCCCCAAGCGCTCACCGGCAACGTCACGCCGTTCGCGGTCGGCCAGCTCGCGGCGAGCAGCGCGTCCACTTCCTGCCATGCCTCGTCGGTCTCGGCCGGGTGCGGAATCACGCCGCAGTCGATGAGCCATCCCTGGCACTCGGCGCCCCACGCCCAGATGCCCCATTCGAGTCGGTCGCCCTGCACGTCGATGAAGCCCGTGAGCAGGCACGCCGGCCACGGCACCGTGCCGCGCAGCCACTCGGCCCGCGCCTCGAGGAGCTTCTGCCAGTCCGGGGCGTCGGCGCTCGGATCGTAGGGCCGGCCGAGGTCCTGTTGCGAGAAGACTTTTAGCTTGATCGGGTTGCCGCGCGCGTCCTCGCCGCGCGACCAGATGTCCGACCAGCTCTCGAAATTCGAGTAGCCCGACCACCACGAATAGGACGGGTGCCAATCGCGGCACCGGCCCTCGCACGGCGCGCACTCCCACTGTGCGAGGTCGGCCGGCTTGATCACGCCGGGCACCGGTGGATCGCGCTCGGCGACCCGTGTCGCGATCCAGCGCCCTCGGGCGAGCATATCGGCACGGTGCACCTGGTCGATCAGCGACCCGCAGTCCGGGCAGGCGAAGGTGACGCGCTGGTTCGTCGACTCGGACGGCGGCTGCATCCGCTCGTAGTCGAGCGGCGCGAAGCTGCCGCACTCCGGACATGGGAGATAAGCGCGGCGCTGGTCGCCGGCCTCGTACAGCTCCGTGATGCGGCAGTCGCCGAGCAGGCCCGGCGTGCTGCTCACATAGGTCTTGGCGAGGTCGCCCCACGACTTCTGACGCGCCTGCGCCTGTGCGATCGGCGAGCCGCGGCCGTCCACGTCGATTGGATACTCGCTGATCTCGTCCATCGCGAGGTAGCGGATCGAGATGCCCTGCAGGCCCTTCGAGGAGGAGGCCGTGACGATCTGGGCGAAGCCGCCGGCGAAGCGCTTGAAGCTCGTCGTGCTTGCGGCTTCGTCGCGGCTGTTCTCGGGCTTCACGCGGTGGCGTATCTGCGGCGACGCATCGATCGTCGGCTGCAGCTTGACCCGGTTGAATTTCACGGCCTCGTCGAGCGACGGCAGCACGACCAGCATCGGCCCGGGTGCGCGGTCGACGATGTAGCCGAACCAGTTGACGATCACCTCGGTCTTGACGATCTGCGCCGAGCCCATGTTGACCACCAGTCGTGCGGGGTGGTCGGGGTGCAGGCAATCCATGATCTCGCGGGCGAGCGGCACGCGCGAGGTGAGCCATGGGCCGGGGAACCGCGAGCCCGACTCGGCGGAGACGACGCGGAAGCAATCGGCCCATTCCGAGACGGTCAGTTCTTGTTCCGGCCGGGCGGCCCGGGCGAGCGCAGCCGCGACGACATGCCGGCCGTTCGGCATCGACCGGAAGCGGGAGCGCAGCTCGGCGGCGAGTGTCGTCACGAGGCGCCCTCCGTCGCGGTCGCCGCCATGGTGCTCGGCGAGTTGGCATCGGAGGTCGTGCCGGCTTCGATTGCGGCGACCAGCTCGGCCATGGCGCGAGCGAATGCGTCCTGCCCCTTGTTCCCGAGCTGGCGGAGGAACGGCCGCACCAGGCGCGGCTCGACCCCGAGGCGCTGGCCGAGCTGCTCCGCAGTGTCGTTGATCGCAAGGTCGAAGGCGGCCCGCATCGCCGCGACGGCCGCGTGCGCCCCGTCGACCACCTCGGCCACCGAGGTGATGTGCCGTTCCTCGCGCGCCAGCTCGAGTTCCCGCAGTCGCGCCTCGGCGTCGACCTTGCGGGCCTGACTGTCGGACTTCGATCGCGCCGGGGCGAACGGCTTGGCGTCGCCGAGGCGGATGTTCTTCGCCCGATGCTCCCGCAGCACGTCGAACGACACCAGCGTCTCGCGCCCGCGCCGCACCGGTCCGAGCGCAGCGGCGTGGCTGCTCACGTAGCGCGACAGCGTCGACCGGTCGACCCGATCGCCGATCGCCGCGAGCCGCGCGGCCGCTTCGGTGAGGCTCACCAGGTCGTCGGGCTGATCCGTGCACGATTGCATGTAACCCGTTCCTCACGTGTACCTGTCGCGGCCCGGCGCCACTAAAAACTTCTCGGAGGTTTCCCGATCGCTTGCCTCTGCAACGTCAGAAGGACCCGCGACCACGCTGGCGGCTGCGATGCCTACGAGACGCCTCGCTCGGCAGCGCTGCGCATCGTGATCACTGCGGAGAATTTCCCCGCAGTGATCGGGCTCGCGCACCTTACAAGCCGAGGCGTCACCGCCCTGCGGCGTTACCTCACGCTCCGCACGTGGCCGCAGCGCGGCCACGTGGGAGGATGGCGTGGAGATCGGGAGGAAGCGGGAGGATGGATCGTCGACTTTAACCCCGGAACCAGCGTCGGATCGTGTGTTGTCTCGGCTGGCTGCAGGCGGCGCAGTTGCACCCCTCATCCTCGCCAGCTCCGCACCTGAGGACACGACAGAGGCGCCCGTAGTGGCGGGCGCCGTCGTCGGCCCGCAAGGTGCGGGTGAGACTCGCCCACGGCCCCCCATATTAGAACAAGAAACCTGCTGGCCTCGCACTTGTCTCACAGCTGATTTTGAGGCTTCATTCGTTTGAATTCGGGCCACCGCTCCCCCTTGTGGCGGAGGCGGGCGCTCGACATGCTCCCGTTCGCCGGCCGATCCTCCCTTCGCCTTCCGCCGACGATACCAAGTGGCACGGCTGATCCCCTCTGCCTCCCACGGCCGCCACGCTTCGGCCGATGGTGCCTCGTACTCGGCGCGCGACCGCGCACCACTGGCACGACGACGAGCGCGGTCAGTCTCGCGGCGCCTTTCCTTCCGCGCCTCGGTGCGCTGCGCCTTGTTCATGTCGACCGCGCCGATAGTCGTGATCGCGAGCTGCTTCCGTTCGGCAGCGGTGAGGTGAAGCCGCCACGCAAGAGTGTCGGCGGAGAATTTGATGGGGTTTGCGATGGATCGAATCGCCAGCGCAGTCGCCTCCGCGGTGGACAGCCACGGCGCCCAAAGCTGCGCCCACTGCACGATATGGCGTTCGGCGTCTGGCCCAAGATGGACGATGTGCTGCGCCACAATCTTCAGATCGTCGTGGCCCGCGTCGTCGTCGGGGAGTTCGGTGCCGTAGCGGAACCGGAACAAGCGTTCCAGCTCGCGCAAGCGGATGAGCGTAATAAGCCGGTTCCCGCCCGTCTCACCGGCGGCGGGCGACGCCTCCGGCTTCGTTGCGCTCGCGCACCAAGCATAACGCCGCGCGACCTCCCGATGGCCGGGCCGGTCCTTCGGTGAGCCGTCGCGGAACAGCTTCGTCGCCGCTGCCGCGATCGTTGCCGCTCGGGCACGAGCTCGACCGGTGCGCACAGCGTCCAACGCAGCCTTGGCGCGAGCGACCTCGCGCAGCTCGGCGACGAGGCGGCGCTCGACCAGATCGAGCCTGGCATAGTGTTCTTGTTCAGCGCGGGTCGACAGCATGGACAGCCATCGGCGCCAGGCGCACGCCGCGCCAGAGCACGATGCTCGATTTGTGGCTCCGGAGCCCCAGCGCATGCAGGCCGCGGGCGAGCGCCGTCGCGCTCAGTCGAGGCGCGCCGGTGCCGGTGGCCCATTCCAGATAGGCTGCGAGCAGCGCCGCAGCGCGCTCCGAACCGCCGGGCTCACGGACACAGCGAGCCCGCACGAACGCGGCGACCGCGTCGGCAGGTTCCGCGACCGCCGCACCGGCGAGGGCGTCCCGCAGGGCCGTCCCGAGTGCCGCGCCGAGTCGGCGCGCCGCCGCCTCCCGCTTCCGGGTGGACTGCTCGGCCATGTTCCCGAACGGGAGGGTAATCTCGACGGTGATGGTCAGGGCCGCGGACGTTCCGACTTCGGGCTTTCCCGGGCCGGATTTCGGGGGCCTCGAAGTCGGATAGAGCGTTGATCGATCGTGGTTTTTTTCAGGCCTGTCACGCCGGAGGTCGCGGGTTCGAGCCCCGTCGCTCCCGCCACTCGGACCGAGGATGTCTTTCCTGAAAATCAGCGCCGATCACGGCTCGCGCAAGCGGGCCGGCGGTGGGCCGTCGGGTCGTTGCGGCGTGCGCTCACGCCTCGATCGCGAGGGCGCCCGAAATCTCGGGACGGCCGAGCAGACGGCCGACCTCGGCCTGGACGAAGCCGTCGTCGCGCGCGGCAAACGGCCGGTCGAGGTCGTGAATCGCCGCGAGCCGCGCGGGCTTTTGCGTCAGCACGACGATCCGGTCGGCCAGCTTCACCGCTTCGGCGAGGTCGTGGGTCACCAGCACGGTGGCCGGCCCGCCGTCGTCGATCAGCCGACGCACCAGCGCCTGCATCGCCCGGCGCAGGCCGACATCGAGGCTGCCGAACGGCTCGTCGAGCAGCAAAAAGTCCGGGCGAATCGCCAGCGCGCGGGCGAGCGCCACCCGCTGCCGCATGCCACCCGACAGCGCTTCGGGATACTTGTCGCCGTCCGCCGCGGTGAGGCCCACCACGCCGAGCAGTTCTTCCGCCCGATTCCGTCGGTCGGGGCGGGTGGTCGAAAGGGCCTTCAGCCCGAAGGCGATGTTGTCGCGGGCGGTGCGCCAGGGCAGCAGGCAAGGATCCTGAAACACGAAGGCGGGCCGGACGAAGGGATGCGTCACCCGCCCGCCATCGGGCCGCAGCAGGCCGCCGAGAATCGCCAAAAGCGTGCTCTTGCCGCAGCCGGACTGCCCGACGATGCAGCCCACCTTTTGCTCTGCCGGCAGCGCGAAGGAGACGCCGCCGAGCACCGATTCGCGGCCGAAGGCGTGGGTGACGTTTTCGACGTGCAACGCGTCTGCTTCCGGTGGGGTGGTGGTCATCGCGTCACGACCCGGAGACGCCCGACCGGGGAGGGGACTTGTCGCCCCGCCACGGCTCGAGGTGCCGCCGCAAAGGCTCGAGCAGCAAAAATTCCAGGGCGAGGAGAAGGCCGACCAGCAGGAGGATCCAGGCCATCGCGCGGGCGGTGTCGACCTGGGCGCGGGCGGTGGCGAGCCCGTCGCCGATGCCGCCGGCCCCGCTGAACAGCTCGGTCATCACCGCGACCTTCAGGGCGAGCGCCAGCGCTGTGGCGAGCGCCGGAAACAGATGCGACAGCATGTGCGGCAGATAGAGGTCGGCGAGCAGCACCGTGCGCGGCACGCGGAACGCCGTCGCCATCCGCAACAGGCCGGGATCGAGGCTGCGCGCGCCTTCGGCCGCGGCGGCAAAGACGATCGGCGCACAGGTCACCCACACGGTGAACGGCACCGCGAGATCGGCGCCGAACCACAGAAGTGCCAGCACCACCCAGGCGACCGCCGGAATGCCGAGCATCAGCGTCGCGATCGGCCGCAGCACGGCACGCAAGGGCTCGAGGAGGCCGGCGAGGAGCCCGAGCGCGCCGCCGATCACCACTGCGGCGAGAAAGCCGGCCAAAGCCCCGCGCAGCGTTTGCAGCACCGCCGGCAGTGCGTCACCGCCGCGAACCATCTGCCACAGCGCGAGAAGCGTCTCGCCGGGGGAGGGCAGCACCACCGGGCCGTAGGCGGCGTGCCCGGCCTCCCACAGCGCCACCACCAGCACCAAGCCCGTGGCGACGCCCCAGCGGGGCTTCAGGAGACCGAAGAAATCCCGGCGGGGGCCGCTCACCCCGGCCCCCAGTAGAACGCATCGTCGGGCAGATTGCCGCCCAGAATCGCCGGCGACATCTCCATCAGGTCGGAGAAATAGCGCTCGAGATCGAGCCGCGCCTCGGCGGCCGAGACGACGTTCAGCCGGAAATGCGGGATCGAGCGGGCGACCACCGGCGCCGGCAGGTTCAGCCGCGCGGCGCCGAGCGCGCCGGCCTCGGACATGTGCGTCGCCACCCAGTGGGCGCTGTCCACACAGCCTCGGTGCACCGCCGCCACGATCTCCGGATGCGCCTGCAAAAAATCGTCGCGCACCGCGAGGCCGGCCTGCGGGATGCCGGCGGGGCGCCCGGTCAGCCGGCCATAGGCCTCGGTGACGTCGACCGCGCGATGGATCGGAAGCTTTTCCTTGGCGGCGCGGATTTCGGTGGCGGTCGCGGCGGGCTCGGGCAAAGCGGCGAGGTCGCCGCGCCCGGCGAGGAAGAGCTGCGCCGCTTCGGTCGAGGAGCCGACATATTGGAGCGTGACGTCCCTGTCGGGGTCGAGCCCGAGCCGCCGCAGCACCAGCCGCACGATCAGGTCCGGCGCGTCGTTGCGGAAGGCGACCAGCACCGTCTTTCCGGCGATGTCCTCGATCCGCCGCACGGTCTGGTCGCGGCTCATCAGATAGAGGAGCCCCCAGGTGAGGACGTTCACCTGGCGGATCGGCACGCCCCGGTTGCGCATGTTGGCGCAGGAATAGGTCGGCGCGACGAACAGCGTCATCGCCCCGGAGACGACGCCCGCCCGCATCTGGTCGGGGGTGCGCCAGATCGCCAGCTCCACCGTGTCGGCGAGCGGCGCGAGCGCCCCGGATTCCACCAGCCGGGCGAGCACCACCGAGGGCGTGGCCGGCACGCCGTGGAGAACCAGCCGTGCGAGCTTTTGTTGTCCCCTTCCGGCTTCGTCGGCACGGGCGAGCCCGGTCGGGCCGGCGGCCAGAAGGGCGGCCGAGAGGGCGGCGAACAGTGTCAGGGCGTCACGCCGGCGGAGATCGCGCAACAAAACCTCCCTGTGGTGATCCGGCCGGGCCACTGGCCGGACGCCTTTACCGAGTTACACCAGAGCGGCCCCTGCGGCGAGCCGGCGGCTCGCCGCCCCATCGTGCCCCCATGGTGCCCCCATCGTGCCGACATGGCCGAGGCCCTCACATGGCTCCCATATGGCCGCTCCGTGGCCGCGCATGTTGCCTTCCGCCGTCCGGCGTCCTAATCGAAGGGCCATGTTCACCGGCATCGTCACCGACATCGGCACCGTGGTCGCGGTCGCGCCCCGTGCGGAAAATCTGAGCCGCCTCACCATCGCGTGCGGCTACGACCGCGCCTCGATCGTCGACGGCGCGTCGATCGCCTGCTCCGGCACCTGCCTCACCGTGGTCGAGGCGGGCGTCACCGACGGGCGCACCTGGTTCGCGGTCGACGCCGCGGCGGAAACCATGCGGCTCACCACCGTCGGCACCTGGAGGGTGGGCACGACAATCAATCTCGAGCGCTCGCTGAAGATCGGCGACGAGCTCGGCGGCCACATCGTCACCGGCCATGTCGACGGCGTCGCGACGCTGATCGAGCGGGAGAATCTTCCCGAGATGGCGAAGATGGTCTTCCGCCTGCCGAAGCCGCTCGCCCGCTTCGTCGCCACCAAGGGCTCGATCACGGTCGCCGGTGTCTCGCTGACGGTCAACGCCGTCACGGCCGACACCGTCGAGGTGCTGATCATCCCGCACACGCTGCAGGTGACGACCCTCGGGCCGCTTTCGGTCGGCGAGGCGGTGAACATCGAGGTCGACCTGATGGCGCGTTACGCCGCGCGCCTCACCGAGACCGCTTGAGGCCGGATCGATGCGCTTGCGATCGCCCCGACCGGCTTGCTACTGACGGCGCGGATCGGGGAGCACCATGGCCGGACCCAGCACCATCGCCCGCACAGACGAGGATCCCCTGCCGGGGACCCGCGTGCTGATCGTCGAGGCGCGCTATTACGGAAAGATCGCCGACATGCTGCTGGAGGGCGCCCGCCGCGTCCTCGAGGCGCAGCAGGTCGAGTGGGACATCGTCAGCGTCACCGGATCGCTGGAGGTGCCGCAGGCGGTGGCGATCGCGCTGGAGGCGCCGGTCCACACCCGCCGGCTGCCGTTCGAGGCGATCGTCGCGCTCGGCTGCGTGATCCGCGGCGAGACCAGCCACTACGACATCGTCGCCGGCGAATCCGCCCGCGCACTGATGGATCTCGCCACCGCCCACCGGGTGCCGATCGGCAACGGCATCCTCACCACCGACACCGAGCAGCAGGCGATCGTGCGCGCCGCCCTCGACCGCGGCGACAAGGGCGGCGTCGCCGCCGCCGCCGCGCTCCAGCTCCTGCGCGTCAAGCGCCGGCTGCAGAATCCGCGGAGCCCGGCGTGACCCGCGACCCCAACGAGCCGCGCCGCCCGGAGCCGCGCGAGCCGCGCAAGGCCAATCGCCGCGGCGCCGCCCGCCTCGCCGCCGTGCAGGCGCTCTACCAGATGGACATCGCCGGCACCCCGCTGCACGAGATTCTCGCGCAGTTCGAGAGCCATTGGATGGGCCGCGAGGTCGAGGGCGAGCAGTACCTGCCGGCCGAGAGCGCCTTTTTTCGCGACATCGTCAACGGCGTGGTGGCCGGCCAGCGCAAGCTCGATCCGATGGTCGACGAGGCGCTCGCCGCCAGCTGGCCGCTCAAGCGGGTCGAGGCGATTCTCCGCTCGGTGATGCGCGCCGGCGCCTACGAGCTCGACAAGCGCGGCGACATCCCGGCCCGCGTGGTGGTGTCGGAATATGTCGACGTCGCCAACGCCTTCGTCGACCGCACCGAGACCGGCATGGTCAATGCGGTGCTCGACCAGCTGGCCCGCCGGCTGCGTGCCTCGGAATTCGACGCCGCCTCCTGACGGCGGCCGGTCCGGCGCCCGTCAAATCGTTCAAAACTAGCGCCACGTGCGAAACCGGCCGGCCCTCGGCCGGTTTTGTGGTGCGTCGGTGCTGCAGGCCGTCACCCGTCTGGACGCTGCCGTGACGTTGCCTGTCGAAAAAACTCAATCAGGAGGTGATAATCGGCCTCGGGTGCCGACGAGTTCCTTAAACACCGTGCATTCCGGACGACGGTATATTAATGCGTTCCGGCTACTATAATTGACGGTCCCACTGTAACGGCTTTTTAAACGTCCGCGGAATCAGGGAATGGCTCGGAGCTATCGGCTCAAGCAGCGTGCCGTCAGGCAGAACGAGACACGTCACAAGATCGTCACGGCGGCCGTCGATCTGTTCTGCGCGAACGGTCCGGCACGGACCAGCATCCTCGCCATCGCCGAGCGGGCGGGGGTGGAGCGGCCGACCGTCTATCGCCACTTTCCGACCCCCGAGATGCTGCATGCGGCCTGCTCGACGCGGTTCTGGACCGACAATCCGATGCCCGACCCGGAGCCGTGGTGCGCGATCGCCGATCCGGAGGCGCGGCTGCGCCACGGGTTGTCCGCGGTCTACGCCTTCTATGCGCGGGTCGAGCCGGCGCTGTGGAACATTCTTCGCGACCTGGAGGACCATCCGGAATGGCACCGGCTGTGCGCCGCGGCCGGTCAGTGGCAGCGGGTGAGCCGGGTGCTGGCGGCGCCGTTCGAGCACGACGGCACGCTGTGCCGCTGCATCGAGGCGAGCCTCGGCCTGGCGCTCGACTTCTTCTCCTGGCGGGGCCTGTGGCGGCGGGGCGCGCGCAACGAGGAGATCGTCGAGTTGATGACGCGGATGATCCTCGGCTGCACCGGCGACTGCGCGGAGGAGGGCGCCGCCGGCGGTCGTGGCACCGGTGATCGTGGCACCGGTGATCGTGGCGTCGACGATCTCGGCACCGGCGATCTCGGCACCGGCGATCTCGGCACCGGCGGGGAGGGGCACGGCAGCGGCCTGCGAGGCCGCCCGCTCACCTGGCGGGGGCCGCCGCCCGGCTGCGGCGACCGGCCGCCGACGCCGCCTTCGACACGGCGCGACGCGGACGAATGACGAGGCCCCGGCGCCGGGCGGCGCCGAGGCCTTTTTTGCCGGTGGTTGCTTCGTCGTCTCTCGGGCCTGTCGGGGCTGGCGCGGTCACGCGCCGGCCGGGCTCACATGTACTGGCCGCCGTTCGCCGCGATGTCGGTGCCGGTGATGTAGCCGGCATGGTCGGAGGCCAGGAAGACGATCAGGTCGGCGATCTCCTCCGGCGAGCCGAGCCGGCCGACCGGGATCAGCGGCAGGATCTTGGTGTCCATCACCTCCTTGGGCACCGACAGCACCATCTTGGTGCCGAGATAGCCCGGCGACACGGTGTTGACGGTGACGCCCTTGCGGCCGACCTCGAGCGCCAGCGACTTGGTGAAGCCGTACATGCCGGCCTTGGCGGCGGCGTAGTTCGACTGGCCGAACTGCCCTTTCGAGCCGTTCATCGACGACACGTTGACGATCCGGCCGAAGCCGCGCTCCAGCATGCCGTCGATCACCTGCTTGGTCATGTTGAAGACGGAGTAGAGGTTGGTGCGCAGCACGAGGTCCCACTGCTCCGGCGTCATCTTGCGGAACATGCTGTCGCGGGTGATGCCGGCATTGTTGATCAGGACGTCGACCGGGCCGATCTCGCTCGCCACGCGGGCGATGCATTCCTTGCACGACTCGTAGTCGGCGACGTCGACCTGGTAGGCCTTGAACTCGCGACCCGCCTGCTTCTGGGCGTCGAGCCACTCGTTCACCGACTTGTTGCCCGGGGAATGGGTCACGGCGACCCGATAGCCGGCGGCGTGCAGCTTCTCGCTGATCGACTCGCCGAGCCCGCCCATGCCTCCCGTGACGACTGCAACGCGCATCTCGATTCCTCCTCTACACTGCTTGTCTTCGGCGACGATCGTCCGCCCGACGCAGTCGGCGCGCACGTCGTGCCGCGGTTCGTTCGCTGGTCCACCTGAGGTGTTCGTGACGCCGGGGGTTCTCGGGTGGGATCCGTTCGTCGCGCATGGCGCGACGGCACGTCCGGCACCGGCCGTTTCGGCATGTTGCGGCGGCTCCCGGTTGAAATGCACACGAACACACCGATCTTGGGCGATCGTCGCGAGTACCGCAAGGTGCCGACACCCACTGCGACACCCTCGCCGGTAAAATATTCTGACCGACGCCCCTGGAACCGGTCCGCAATCGCCATGCAGTGGTGAGGGGGCTCGGGTGCTCGATCTGCTTTTCCCGCAGGGGTACGTTTACGACGCCTCGAGGACTCGCCGGCTATCACGGCAGGGGCTCGGCCCCCGCGCGGACGGGAACGCGGCGGCACGGCCCCTTGGAGGACGAGTGGAATGCGAGGATTTCGGTTGCGCGTGGGCGCGAAGCTGGCGCTCTCGGCGGCCATCGGCATCGTGCTGGTCGCCGTGCTGGTCGGTAACGTCTTTCTCGGTGGGCGCACCACCATCTCCGCGACCGAGACGGCCCTCGATCGCCAGCGTCTGATCCAGGAAGCCACTCGCGCGAAGGTCGAGTTCGAGCGCATGCGCGCGACCTTCCGGCGCATCAAGATGGCGCGCAGCGACGCCGAGGTCGACGCTGCCCTCGACGACTTCCGCAAGACCGCCGCCGAGGCCGGCGCGGACATCGCCCGGGTGCGCGGCGGCATGGTGATGCAGGAGAACCGCGACCGGCTGGAGAAGGCGCAGGCGCTGCTCGGCGACTACGACGCCGCGATCGAGACGCTCGCCACCCAGCAGAAGCAGATCTTCTCGCTGTGGAAGGACCGCGACGCGGTGCTCGGCGACTGGAACAAGGCGTTCGATGCGGTGCTCACGGCGCCGGTGCTGAAGCTCGAGCTGGACGGCACCCAGATCGCGTCGATCGTCCGCCGGGCCGACGCCATCTCGATGAAGGCGCGCATCATCTCGTGGCGCTACGACGCCACCGAGCTGCCCGACCAGGCCGCCCGCATCCCGCCGTTCCTGAAGAAGGCCGAGGAGGCGCTGGCCGAGGCTCGCAGCAAGGCGAGCGACCCGGCGCTCGGCGAGCTGATCGGCGCGCTCGACAAGACCCTCGGGCGCTTCAACGACGTGATCGCCCGCACCGTCGCCACCCGCGCCGCGCAGACCAAGGTGCTCGACGAGCGGCTCCACCCGATCGTCGGCCAGATCGAGGAGCAGGTGAACGGGGCGATCGATTCCGCCAGCGCCCTGGTGCGCACGGAGGCCGACGGCCTGATCGCCGACGTCGGCGGCTCGACCCGGCTCTCGGTCGTGCTCGGCCTCCTGGTGATCGCCGTGCTGATCGGCTCGGCGGTGGTCGGCGGCCTGATGGTCGGCAAGCCGATCCGCCGCATCGGCGAGGTCTTGCACGATTTGGCGGAGGGTGATCGGGAGGTCGAGATTCCCTACACCAAGCGCCACGACGAGGTCGGCGAGGCGGCGCGCGCGGCGCTCGCCTTCCGCGACAACCTCGCCTGCGTCGACCACCTCGAGGCCGACCGCAAGGCCGCCGAGGCCAAGGCCGCCGAGGACCGCCGCGAGGCGATGACCCGGCTCGCCGCCGACTTCGAGGCGGCGGTCGGGCGGATCGTCGAACGGGTGTCGTCGGCCTCCGGCGCGCTCGAGCAGGCGGCCGGCGCGATGGCCGGCACCGCCGAGACCACCCAGTCGCTCGCCGGCAGCGTCGCCGCCGCCTCCGAGCAGGCCTCGGCGAACGTCGCCTCCGTCGCCTCCTCCACCCAGGAGATGGCGAGCTCGGTCGGCGAGATCAGCCGGCAGGTGCAGGAGTCGAGCCGGATCGCCGCCCAGGCGGTGTCCGAAGCCCGCTCGACCGACGATCGCATCACCATGCTGTCGCAGTCGGCCGGCCGGATCGGCGACGTCGTCAAGCTGATCACCGCGATCGCCGAGCAGACCAACTTGTTGGCCTTGAACGCCACGATCGAAGCGGCCAGGGCCGGCGAGGCCGGCAAGGGCTTTGCCGTGGTGGCGCAGGAGGTGAAGGCGCTCGCCGCCCAGACCGGCAAGGCGACCGGCGACATCTCGGCGCAGATCACCGAGATGCAGTCGGCGACCCAGGACTCGGTGACGGCCATCAAGGAGATCGGCGGCACCATCGGGCAGATCGCCGAGATCTCGGCGGCGATCGCGGCCGCGGTCGAGGAGCAGGGCGCGGCGACCCACGAGATCGCCAGAAACGTGCAGCAGGCCGCCAAGGGCACCGACGAGGTCGCCCGCCACATCACCGACGTGAACCGCGGCGCGAGCGAGACCGGCCAGGCCTCCGGCGCGGTGCTCGACGCGGCCAAGGAGCTGTCGGCCGACGGCGTGAAGATGCGCGAGGAGGTCGCCAGGTTCTTGGCGGCGGTGCGCGCCGCCTGACGGCGGCTCATACCCGCGGCGGGAAACTATGACCTCATCCTGAGGGGCCGCGAAGCGGCCGTCTCGAAGGA